>NZ_PNCV01000059.1:0-1416 GCF_005886925.1 Pseudoalteromonas sp. S3260 | reverse complement strand
AAAAACGCCGGTATCAATAAAAAAAGTGGTTCAAAAATTGATTCAGGAAAAATATTACGATTTGAATCTGTTGCACTTGGCTGAACAATTAGCTACGAATGAGAACATTGTTATTAAGCGTGAAACCCTACGCGGTTGGGCACATGATATTCATCACGTTAAACGAGCCAAACGAAGACGTAGCAATGTTCGAAAGCGCAGAGAGCGCATGGAAGCACCGGGTCTAATGATGCAAATGGATGGCAGTCCACATCGCTGGTTTGGGGATAAAAAGCACTGTTTAATTGCCATGATTGATGATGCGACCAGTGAAGTATATGCTGAGTTCTTCCCGTCAGAGACCACCGTTGGATGCTTGAAAGTCATGCGAGACTGTATCGAAACGAAAGGTGTGTTTAAAACGCTTTATGTGGACAGAGCGGGTATCTTCGGCGGCCCGAAGCGCTGCAACTTCTCACAGATGCAGAGGGCTTGTGAGGAGCTGGGCATTGAAATCATCTTTGCCAATTCCCCACAAGGTAAAGGGCGCGTCGAACGGGCGTTCGATACCTTCCAAGACCGATTGGTGCCCGAACTTAGGTTGAACAATATTAACGATATTGCCGCTGCCAATGCCTACCTTAAGCATATCTTCATTCCGCAGTTCTGGCAGTCGAAAGTTCAAGTAAAATCAAAGCAAGCACCTGAATTTACGCCTCTGTCGAAACACATCAACCTTGATGATATCTGCGTCATTAAAGACCATCGTAAAATACGTAACGACCATACCTTCAGTTATGGCAATAAGTTCTACCTAATAGATTCACCGCTCAAGCACTCCATTGCCAATCAGAAAATCGAGATAAGGAACACGAGTAAAAAAGGGTTTACCGCTCACTTCGCTGGTCGCAAACTCAAGATCTCGGAAGTTAATGAACCAAGCAAACTGGCATCAGAAGACTTGGCAGTACAGAAGAAACTTGAAGTATTAGCGTTAATCGAAAAACTCGGAAGCGTCAGCGCTGCATCACGCCAAAGTGGCGTATCACGAGACACTATTCATCGGCACTTAAGACTAGTTAAGCGAGGTGGCCCTGAAGCATTAAAACGCCAAGAAACACCTAATCTACGGCACAAAAACTGTGTGGATAAGGCGATAGAAGACGCCGTTGTGCAATTCTCAATTGAACACCCTCACCTTGGTCAGCAGAAAGTCGCGATAAAGCTCAGTGAAGCCCTTGGTGTTGATATTAGCGCGGGCGGTGTGCGCAGCATGTGGCTAAGAAACAATATGAATACCACCGCATTGCGAGTCGAAAAATCTAATGCTCTGGCTGAATCGGCATAAAAGGTAGCCAGTTTAGCAACTGGCTGATATGCTATTTACGACAAAGTCGCTCGGTAATTAGACCGACATAATCCCTTGGTAATCACACT
>NZ_PNCV01000057.1:0-30798 GCF_005886925.1 Pseudoalteromonas sp. S3260 | reverse complement strand
CGCAGCATAAATGCCAAACAGACCCTGCTCGAAGGGTTCTGCCTAGGGGCGATTTACTCTTTGTTGCTCGGTTTTTACTTAGCCCACTAGGCTACAAACCTCGCGCCGCGATTAAATCGCCCCTAGCTTGAACAAATTTAAATCTGCAAAGGTCAACAGGCCCTAGTGGACGCTAGATAAATTTGTAAATCCGGGGCATAGCGCCTGTATTTTTGAACATTTTTATGGGATCAGTGGCTCTACCGATACTATTGCTTATATTTTAGGTGCACTGCAATTATTGCTAGTAATAGCATTTTTGGTCGGTATTAAAAAACGTATTACTTACGGTGCTATTTTTATAATGCATGGTTTATCTACGCTTTCTTCATATAATCAATACATTGATGGCTTTAATAATTTACTGTTTTTTGCGGCGTGGCCGATGTGGGCTGCGTGTTTTGCGCTTTATTTATTACGCGATCAAGACGTAAAATTTACGATTAAATAATAAAGGCAAAAAAAATGGTTATAAGCGTTAGCCTATAACCAATAAAGTACACAGGGAGTGTAGGAAGTTCTGTTGTACGCAGTAAACGGTTAGTTACCCATTTACTGTGTGTCATTAAAAGCGCTTATTGGCGCTTTTAATCAAATAAAGTGGACTGTAATAAATACTTATTTTTATAAAAGCAAAGCTAATGCCAACTTTTAATACATTGAAATATATAGCTATTTATTATTTATAAGTAGAGGCTTTGCATAATGCAGGTAAATTTTTCTATATTGCAACGGTAAAGGTTACCGACTTTGCAATATAAAAAAATGGCAAGGCTTTTTAAAATAGAGGGGAGTTTTAGTATCGCTGATTTAAAAATCAGCGGCTACTTCAAATTCTAAACGTTGATGAGAAATAGGGTGGGTGAAGGCTAAATACTCGGCATGTAAATGTAAGCGCTCTGCCTCTGCACCATAATGAGTATCGCCAACTATCGGGGTATTTAAACCTAATTGATGTGCGCAATGCACCCGTAGCTGATGTGTGCGCCCTGTTTTAGGGTATAACTGCAGTCGGGTGGTGTTGTTTTTGCGCTCCAGTACATGCCATGTTGTTAACGACGGTTTACCGGTTTTATAACACACCATTTGGCGTGGTTTATCATCAAAGTCGAGCACAAGAGGTAAGTTAATCACTCCGCTATTCTCAGTAATATTGCCCGCCACTAAAGCAACGTAACGCTTTTCAATTGTGCGTTCAATAAACTGTTTTTGCAGCGCTTTATGCGCGCGCTTATTAAGCGCAATAATTAACAGCCCTGAGGTCGACATATCTAACCGGTGCACAATAAGTGGGCCAGAAGCCGCGGGGAACTGAGTTTTAATACGCATGTACACTGAGTCATCAATATTAATCCCTGGCACCGATAAAAACTCAGCGGGTTTGTTTATTACCAGTAAATCATCGTCTTGATAAACAATAGTTAAGTTTTTTCCTTTTGCAGGGTTTGTTAGTAATGGGTTTTCTTCAACATTTAAGCCTTTTAGCATATGACCTAAAATCGGTTGGCATTTGCTATAACACGATGGGTAATAATGTAAGTGATGCCTAATTGCTGATTTAGGCGGTGCACCCCACCAAAATTCGGCCATAGCCACTGGTTTTAAATGGTGCTTATATGCATATTGTAATAATTTAGGGGCGGCGCAATCCCCCGCTCCCGAAGGTGGCGTGTGCTCAGGAAGTTTGGCAAAAATAGCATTCAGATCGGTCACTTCACCGTGTGCATTTAAAAATTGGTATTGAGCAAATAATTTCTTTTGTAGGTTTTTTGAGAGTGTTTTGCGGCGCTTTTTTAATCCGTTAATTTCACCCAGCATAGCTGCTTGGGTTTGCTCAAGCGCTGTAATTTGCGTTTGCCAGTCTTGCTTTAATGCCTGCAGTTGTTTTTTCTCAACAATACTCTGCCCAGCTAAGGTTGTTTTAAGTTGTTCAAAGTCATCGGCATTGAGTTGCTCTTGGCCAGTTTGGCGTTGCTCTTTTCGCTGTTTGCGGGTCACTTGCATGGCTTGTTGTTTGGCTACAAGTTGCTGTTCATAATTTTTACGTGCTGTAGCTAATTGCTGCTCAAGGGCTTGATAATCTTCACTGTTTTCTAATGCCGTAATTTGCGCATTAATGGCGTTAATGATTTGGCTTTGCTGACTTAATACAGCATCGTCTATGTGTTTAAGTGCCACATTAGGTGCAAAATTCAGTTGCTCATCTATGCCCGCTATTTGCCCCGAATACGCGCTAATAAACCCCAGTTGTTGCGCCTGATTTTGAACGACTAGCACACCAAACATTTTACCCGCATCAATATCATCCGTATCTAAAATAGCCTTATCTAGCTTTTTTAATTGCTGTTGTAATTGCTGTGCAGCGACAACGGCCAAAGGGTGCGGTTTATAATAAAATGGAAATGTAAACTGCTCAGGCAGAGCAAGGGAATCGACGTTTTCATCAAAAACGGTAAAGCAGCTAGCAGGGTTTGACATGGCAGTAAAATTAGCAGTTAACAAAATAATTGCCGAGAGTTTAACATAAGCTGTGCTATGTCACTAAGGATGCGTGCTCGCCAATTTAGACCTATAAAAAAGGCCAACATTTTTATGTTGGCCTTTTAAAATTAAACGCGTTTATAAGTGCTTATTTATTTGCGTCTTTGACTTCTTTTAACTTAGCAGCATGGTCAATTTCAAACGCAGGCATTTCTTTTTTGCCTTCCATTAAATAGTTGTCCATCCAGCGCATTAAACGCAAGCTGTAGTCGTATTGCGCTGCCACTTTACGATTACCATGACCTTCACCAGGGTAATAAACAAGACGTACATCTTTACCTTGCACTTTCATGTAGCGGTAAAGCTCCATAGATTGTGCAGGGTGAACGCGAGGGTCGTCTTTACCGTGCATAATAAGCAGAGGTGTTTCAGATTGGCCTGCCCAGTAAATAGGGCTGCGCTCTAAGTACCACTGCCATTTATCCCATGGGTATGAACGCGCATGAACTAGGTTCATTTCGTTAGAAATATCAGTAGTACCAAATTTAGACAGTTGGTTGGTGACACCCACAAACATAACGCTTGAAGCAAAGTGTTCGGTTAGTTTTGTTGCGCCCCACGCCGATGCATAACCACCGTAAGATCCCCCAGTAATACCAACACGTTTAGTGTCTACTAAACCCATATCAACAAGGTGATTTTTAAAATCAACTAAATCGTCAAACTCTTTACCTGCGTAATCGTTTTGGCCTAATTTTGAGTAATCTACCCCTTTTCCTGTAGAGCCACGGTAGTTAGGATAAAACACCGCATAGCCACGTGCTGCACCCATTTGACCTGGGCGCGAGTAGTTAGTTACCCAGCCGTCTTTATCATGGCTTTCAGGGCCACCGTGTACCGACATAATAAGTGGGTAGCGTGTGCCTTTTTCATAATTTAATGGGTAAACAAGCACACCATCAAGCTCAACGCCGTCGCGGGCTTTAAGGGTAATGGTTTCTTGCTTTGCAAAGCGTTTATCATTTAACCAGCTATTTGAATCGGTTAAACGTGTTGCTTTATTGCTGCGCACAATAAATACTTCGTTAGGGTGTTTTGCGGTATTACCACGAAGTGCGAGTGTTTTATCTGAATCTGAAATACTTAATTGTGAGGCAATAAATTTACCTTCTTTGACTAATTTTTTGTATTTATTAGAGCCCGTTTTAATGCTCGCTACAAAACTTTGCGTGCCTACATTAGCAATAAAGTTAAGTGTATTACGCTTATGCGACCATTCAAAATCAACAACGTGGCCCATAAAGTTAGGTAACCATTCAGTGATTTCAGCGGTTTTAGTGTCAGCAATAAATAAGCGGCCTGTTGCAGGGTCGTGCTTATCTTCTGCACCTAAAATAGCAATGTATTTACCATCATGCGACAGTTCTGCATCACCTAGCTTGCCTTCAGTTTTAAACGATAAGGTTACTTTATTGCTAGCAATATCAAACAAATGCCACATAGATTTTGTGTATTTATCATCAATCAATGCGGTAGGTTGAGTTTTAACCAGTAGCTTTTCACCATTAGCAGCCCAGTTAACATCACTCACGTAATTATCAACGTTGAGTGCGGTGGGGGTAAGTGGTTTATCCGCTTTAGCTAAGTCAACAATAAAAAGCTGTTTGTTCTTTAAGCCCATTTCATATACTTCAGCTTTAAAGCCAAGTTTTTTAAGTTCTTTTTCTGACTTGTCTGCTGCAGGCATCGCTAAAATAGCGACTTGCTTGTTATCAGGGCTTAACTGATAGCTTGAAATAGAAGTGTCTTTTAAAGCAAGAACAGGTTGTGCTTGGCCGCCATCAACAGGTATTTGGTAAAGCGAAGTATATTTGTCGTCTTTTAATTTCGCTAAAAAGTAAATTGTTTTGCTGTCGTTTGACCATTGTAGGCTTTTAATATTAACTGAACCGGTAATAAAAGGGCGTTCAACACCCTTATCGTCAACAACATAAAGCTCACTGTAATTACTACCATTTTCATCAACGTAAAGCGTGCGAGGTAATGAACGGGTAAATGCAACACTGTCGCCATCGGGGCTAACGGTTGTTTGTATTACCGATTTTACTTTGGGAATGTCTTCAACAGTAATTGCTGATTGCGCAAATGCAAGTGAGCTTGAGAGCCCAATTGCTATCGCTAAGCTAGTTTTTAGCATTGTTATTTCCTTTGCTTTATTAGATTTCAGCCATTATAGCAAGGTGTTCTCAATATACTAAAAAATGCGATTAATCCTCAAAAGAGGAGGTTTAATGTTGTAGTTATGCAAAAGCGCGGCTTAAAACCGCGCATAAATCTATAGACTCTTTTTAGGAGGAAGCGCCACGTTTGCAAAAATAAGTCCGGCCACGAGCGACATGAAAATTAAAAACGTTTGCTGACCAATATGATCTGCATAAACAAAGTCTTGGCCTTCAATGAGTGAGTTTAAACCAATATACGTTTTGCTCCCAGGCACTAATACAATTAATCCCTGCATAGCTACAATTGAGGCCGGGGCATTAGCAACCCGGTTAAATAAATTACTGAACACACCAACAGAAAATGCACCAATAAAGGTCCCTAACGTGTAATTTAAATCTAAATAAATAGCAGGCCCAATACTAGTGCCATAAGCTATAAAGCCTGAGGCAATAGACCACATTGCATGTTTAAGCTTTGTTCTAAAGATAACGATTAAGCTACTACACAAAAGTAAAATAGCGAGCCATGCAGTCCACTTTGGTAGCGGCTCAGGTTGTACGAAATCGGCTTGCCCAAAGACCGCAAAGCCAATAGCAAGACCAATAAAAGCCCCAAAATAAAGTTTAAACAGCAACATAAACGAGTCCATAACGCGTGCTGTGCCCGATACTAAGTGTCTGGCTGCAAGTTCAGCAAGGCCAAGTGCAAGGGCTAAACCGGGTATAAACACAATAATGGCAGAGAGTACAATTAATCGAATGTTGATGTGTGCATCTAAATGAACGCTAATAGCACAAGCAAGAATAGCCGACACTATTGCTACTAATGGCTCAAGCATGTGAGCCACACGTTTCGAACGGGCCGACCACAATACAAATAAGTATACAATAAAGGTTAATAACCCAGACCACAGAACGTCATTCCAACTGGTGCCCATGAGCATGGCAAATGCGCCGCCAGAGGTAGCAAAAGCAACACCTGTCAGCACTCTGTTATAAGGGTTTGGGGCATCAAAAATGATATCAAGTTGCTGATCAACTTCTTGCAACGTGAGCTCGCCATTGAGCATTTTATTAACTAAATCGTCGGTATCGGCAAGTGAACCTAAATCGTGATCGCCTGGGTCAACGCGGGCAACATGGGTATATTCATCTTCATGGCCATCGGTCCAAATAACAAAGGTAACCGACGTGGGCGACATAACAAACGAAGATTTAAGATCTAAATAAGTCGCCACTTCCATTAAGTGGGCTTCTAAGCGATAGGCAGGGGTACCGTATTTATGGAGCATTTTGCCCAATTTAACGATAAATTTGCGTTTTTCAGTAAATGTTGCGGTTTTCAAATTTGTTTTGAACCAACTATTAAATAACTAAGCTAAAAATATAGGCAATAATGCTAAAATTGCCCAAGTTTATTTGCGGCGATTTTAAACACAAATCGCCGCCTGTCTAGTGATTTTTAAAGTTATTTTTTATTTTTTTCTGCTATCCACTGCGACATATATTGTGTACTGCGCATGGTATGGTGTTTGAGCATTTGACCCGTGAAATTTTTCATCCGGTGAGCATCTAAATTACTGCTTATTGAGTCGATTTTTTCAATTAAGTGAGCACTTAACTGCACTTTGTCATACAGAGTATTAAGTAGAAGGTTGCCAGCGGCTTGCGCTTCGCTAAATTTAGCCTCGTTGTTGTATAAAGAGACTGCGGCATCTGCAAAAGCTTGCGCATCTGCTGTTACCACACCTGGCCACGGTAGCGTGTTGTGCATACCTTCGCTGCCAATAGGCGTGGTGATGCTTGGAGTTTGCATGATCATGGCCTCTAAAAGTTTACCTTTAATACCCGCCCCAAAACGCAAAGGAGCTAAGCAAATACGCGCACTTTGCATTACCTCATACGCATCATCGGCCCAACCTTTAATTAAAAAGCCGGTTTTAGGATTATTAAGCGCGGTGGCTTTTGGCGGTGGGTAGGAACCATAAATATGCAACTCTGCCTGCGGTAGTTGTTTGCGGATAAGCGGCCAAATTTTTTGTAAATACAGTACCGCATCCCAGTTTGGAGCATGTCGGAAGTTGCCAATGGTCATAAAGTGTTGGCGTTGTTCATACGATTTAGTTTGCTCAGGTAAGGCACTTAAATCAACCATAAATGGTAAGTGATGTAACACGCTAGGCTCAACTTTAAACACTTCATTGAGTAGTTCCATCTCATAGCTTGAGATAATTAAGCTTAAGTCACAGCGTAAAATAGCGGCTATTTCACGTTTAGCTATGTCTGATAGTAAATCGCTATGGTTGAATTCACGCTCGCCTTTATGGGCTTCATGGCGGGCATTGCGCAGGCATTGTAAATCTTCGGTGTCTAAAATTTTAAGTGCATTTGGGCAATGCTTATCTACGCGCCAGCCAAATTGTTCTTCCATCATAAAACGGTCGAACATAACAATATCTGGGTTGTAGGCTTTAACGTAATCATCAAAACTATCGCAGTTAAGTGCGATGCTTTGACTGGTGATGCCATAATCGTTCAGATTTACCATGTGCTCGGTTGGTTGTGCAGGCGTAGTAAATTCAACATCCCAGTTTTGCGATTTAAACGCATTAAGTAACGACATCATGTGCGTACCCGCAGCAGACGAATTGGGCTCTGGCCATACATAGCCAATTACCAGCACTTTTTTCATTGGCTAGATCTCTAATTATTTGATGGAAAAACAGACTCAAACACAGTGGTATATTTTTAAAAGCTGTAACGGTATTTAAAAAGCAGAGTATGATTTCGAAAAACTAAAATGCTGCAAATTAATGGACATAAACAACCGATTTTAGCGTTGAGTAAATAGGCGTGTATTTTAGCGTATTCAGGCTACTTAAGTCATTACTTAGCTTAACACTTTATGAATGGTGCAAAACGTGTTTATATATCCGGTAATATTTAACAATAAAAAGGATGAAAACATGAATGCTTTTAGGCTGTTAATTGCCTTGGTAGGCTGCATTGTTTTATTGCCTGCAAGTTATGCAGAGCAAGGATATCAAACCCCTTCACCGGCGCTTGCTGCACTCGTAGATGCTAAGTTAGCACCAACTAGCTCTTTATCAAATGATGGTCAATGGCTTGCTCTGTTTGAACGCAAGCGTGTTGTGTCGCTTGATGAGCTGGCCAAAGAAGAATTTAAGCTTGCGGGAATTAAGCTTAATCCGGCTAACTTTTCACGCTCACGGGTAAGTGCAAAGTACAGCGCGTTAGAGCTTAAGCATGTAGAAAGTGGTACTGTGGTTAACATTAATAATTTGCCTCAGGGGATTATTCGCTCGCCGCGTTGGTCAGCAAATAGCGAACATTTAGCGTTTATTGTTGAACAACCGGATAACGCACGGCTATGGGTTTATAGCGTTAAAACCAAACAAGCTAAGCAGTTAAGTGAGCTTGCACTTAATTCAGTATTAACCGCTACGCCTTATCAGTGGTTACCCGATAGCACGGCGATTGTGGCTAATTTAGCAGTAAACTTAGACAAACCAAGATTAACTAATGATACTCAAAGTACAGTGCCGGTTATTCAACAAAGCACTGGCGAAAAAGCCCCAGCAAGGACTTATCAAAACTTATTGACCAGCCCGTTTGATGAAGCACAATTTAAATTTTATGGTCAAGGTCAATTAGCGTATATCACGCTTGATGGTAAAGCACAGCCGATTGGCCGTGCCGGTTTATTTAAATCGTTTTCAATTTCGCCTGATTCAACCAATATTTTAGTCGCGACCATCGACGAGCCATTTTCGTATCAAGTCCCTTACAGTCGTTTTGCAACTACATGGCAAATATGGGGAATGCGTGGCTATGCATTAGTAGAGCTGGCAAAGCAACCCCTTGCCGACAACATTCCACAAGGCTACGACAGTGTACGCACCGGTCGTCGTGATTTTGAATGGCGAGCCGATCAAGGTGCTGAAGTCATATGGGCCGAGGCGCAAGATGGCGGTGATATGAAAACTGAGGTTGAATATCATGACTACCTTTACAGTTTACGAGCGCCATTTAAACGCGACCCTAAATTATTTGCCAAAGTAGAGCGTCGTTTTGCTGGCATACAATGGGGTAATGATAATATTGCTATGCTAAGTGATTGGCGTTTTAATGACCGACAAGTGCGCACTTATGTAATTCAACCACGTAATGCCGATAGTAACCGCGTGTTATTTTCAGAGCGCAGTTATAACGATGCCTATAAAGATCCAGGGAGTGCAATTTACGAGCGTAACGATTTAGGTGTTAGTGTAATAAAAGTTGTTGGCGGACGTTACATCTACTTACGTGGCGATGGCGCGTCTGAGCAAGGAAACATTCCTTTTTTAGATCAGTACGATGTTAAAACGAATAGCACCAAACGTTTATGGCAATCAGCAGCGCCTTATTACGAGCGTGTGCGTGCATTGTTAGACGATGAAGGCACAAAATTCATTACTATTCGTGAGTCTAAAACGCAGCAGCCAAACTTTTTCATTCGCGATTTAGATAACGATACTCTTACACAGCTTACTAATTTTGCTCATCCGTACCCAGCATTTAAAGGGGTTACAAAAGAGCAGTTACGTTATAAACGCGATGACGGTGTAGAACTTTCAGGCACGCTTTATTTACCACCAGGTTACGACGTAACCCATGGCCCGTTACCCGTACTTATGTGGGCGTACCCACTTGAATACAAAGATAAAGCCGTAGCATCACAAGTGCGTGAATCAGAATACGAATTTACTTACATTGGCTATTGGGGCCCTATGCCTTACCTTGCTAAAGGTATTGCCGTATTTGACGACCCTAAAATGCCTATTGTAGGCGTTGATGGTAGTGAGCCAAATGATTACTTTAGAAAACAGCTGGTTTCTAGCGCTAAAGCAGCGGTTGATGTACTGGTTGAAAAGGGCATTGCCGATAAAGATAACATTGCTATTGCAGGGCACTCTTACGGTGCGTTTATGGTGGCTAATTTATTAGCACATAGCGATTTATTTAAGGCAGGTATTGCCCGCAGTGGTGCGTATAACCGCACATTGACGCCGTTTGGTTTTCAGGGTGAAGAACGTGATTTTTGGCAAGCACAAAGTGTGTACGCTAACATGTCGCCGTTTTTCCATGCTGAAAAAATTAACGAGCCAATGCTAATGATCCACGGTCAAGAAGATCCTAATTCTGGAACTTTCCCAATGCAAAGTGAGCGTATGTACGCAGCGCTTAAAGGCTTGGGTAAAGAAGCGCGTTTAGTAATGCTTCCTTACGAAGCCCACGGCTACCGTGCCCGTAAAAGCTTATTACATATGCTATGGGAGCAAGAGCAGTGGCTTGATAAGTACTTGTTAAGTGATAACGAAGTAGACACTGAAACAACAGTAAATTAATTTGCTAAGAGTTTCGAACTCAGGGCTTCGAGGTTTGGCGGCGCGAAATACTGCGCTGCTAACTCGGGCTAAGCTCGTTGCCCATTGCCCGTAGCCCGTAGCCCGACTCTCGATGCTGTTATTTCTAATTTACCGATAGCTATTTTTCCTTTACCCTTTCATTCAAAATTAACACTACTTTTTTGACCTATTGCGAGCTTTAAATGATTGATGTAGCTGCACTTGCGGTATTTATTCCTACCTTCTTTTTTGTGTCTATTACTCCGGGTATGTGCATGACACTGGCCATGACTTTAGGCATGAGTATAGGCGTGCGCCGAACTTTATGGATGATGATTGGCGAGCTATTAGGTGTCGCCAGTGTTGCGGTAGCCGCGGTGCTAGGTGTAGCCAGTGTTATGCTTAATTACCCCAGTGCATTTGATATTTTAAAATGGCTAGGTGGTGCTTATTTAATCTACATTGGCATTAATATGTGGCGTGCGAAAGGAAAAATGTCGGTTGATACGCATAACACAACAGCGGTGAGCCGATATTCATTATTTTCACAGGGGTTTGTAACCGCCATTGCCAATCCAAAAGGATGGGCGTTTATGATTTCCTTATTACCTCCTTTTGTTAACGTACAATACAGTGTTGCGCCGCAATTAGCGGTGCTGGTGGCCATTATTTTGCTCTCAGAGTTTATCTGTATGATGATTTACGCAACAGGCGGAAAAAGCCTGCGGTTATTTTTAACCAAAGGCAATAACATTCAGTGGATGAATCGTATTGCGGGAAGTTTAATGGTGCTAGTGGGGGGGTGGTTAGCTATAGATTGATAATTAAATCAACCATACTAAATTTGCTGTAATTAGAAAATGAACCTCTTTAGATTTAAAATTACTTTGTAGTCATCATTTCTAAAATAATGCCTAGCTGTAGTTACATTTGTTATTATTTTGCGAAAACTGCGTATAAATTTTGAAATTTCGTGTTGCAATTCATCTTAAATTCAGCAACTATATAAGGGCAATTCAAGGAAGAATGAATTAAGTCAATAGCTTAGCTACATGCTTTCTTGCCTTTTAAACTTATAGGAAATTTCCACATGAAGAAAACCATTCTTTCCGCGCTGATTTTTGCTCCTCTTTTCGCAGGCTGTGTGTCTACTGCAGATAATTCTGGTGACTTAGACCGCAACGCAGTTGTTGCTGAATTAACTACCCGTATGGATACTCTTGGCTATCAATACCCGGTAGATGTTGTGCCTGGTATTAACGAATTTTTAAATGCATCGGCCATGGTGCTAGAGCGCCAATATAAAGTTATGTCGCAGTACCGCACATCGACTGATCATCTTGATGCACGAAAATTCTTATACGCCAATAAAGATGCTTCACCTGAAGAGCTAGAGGCAGCTATTGTAAAGTTTGATGCGGGCGCTAAAAATGAAGACGAAAAGATAGGTCATAAACTTGCTACTTACAACGAAGCTAATGAAGCGATTTATCAACAAAACGTTGAGCTTGCCACACAGCTAACTATTGAAGCCGCTAAATCTGCACTGTTACTAACAGAGTATCGAAACGAAGTTGCTGCGGCTTTAACACTAAGTGCAGGCAGTAGTGTAATGAGTATGTTCGCAGATGATGAAAATGAAGCTGAGAACCCAAAGGATATTGGTGTCGCATTATTAAAAGCAAAAGATCAACTTGCGTTAGCACTTGAAGCGAATGAAATTATTGAACTTGAACAAGCAACCATAGCATCAATTAACGAGCGGCAGCTTACGCTAGAAGCGAAAAATTAATGAAAACAAGCCTATTTGTCTTGTTACTGGCATTTGCTTGTATTACTTCAGCACAAAGTTGGCCTGCTTGGGTACTTCAGTCTCAACAAAGTGATGAATATATTACAGCTGTAGGTATTGGTGAAAGTCGCTTAGCTGCAAAGCAAGCGGCTCTAGCTGACATAGTAACGCAACTGAGTGTTGATGTAAGTACCGAGCAAGTACAGCTATCAAGCAAGCAAAATACTCAATCAACAGGTTATTTTCAGCAAACTACGTCCCTTAGTAGCTTGCCGTTTACCCTTACGGGCACAGAGGAGCTTAATAGCGCTGAGCAGGCAAATTTGTTTGCCCTACAACTCGGTGTGAAAAAATCAGTCATTGTTAACACGGTAAAAGCTGATTTGTCAGTGTTATTCCGCGTGTCACCGAGCGACAAAAATAGTGAACAACGCTTTATTTGGGCATTGCAGTATAGTGGTTTACTCAGTGATGCAACAAAAAAGCTCGCGGTACTTGAGTACTTGTCAGGGGCTCAACCTTTAATTAGAACTCGCTTAAATACCTTATTAACGGATCAGTCAAGCGCGCTAAATGACGTTGCATGCGATGTGGTTGGTGCACTGAGCGCCCATGAAATCAAGTCGGCTTTAAACGATGCCCTACCCCACAGTGGTAATACTCAATTGTGGATGCGCCCGCAATTACGCTGGTACTATGCTAACAGTAAAAATAGCCACAGCGCAAAAGCGATTTTATCTTTAGCACTTACCCGCAGTAGTAGCCCATTCAAGGTGTTATTACAACACGATTTACACGCCCAAGAAACGGGGGCAACAACGAATGCTGCGAAACAAAAAGTGATTCAAAATTTAGTTCAACAACTTAAAGCGCCACCTAGTACATGGCTGTTCGATATTTAGGAATAATAATGAAACTCATAAAAAAAATTACTCTTTCAGCAATCACTGTCGCTTTATTAGCGGGTTGTCAGACAAAGCCGGGTAGTAGCACACAAGTGGCCAAAGTAAGTAATCGTGCCTCTAACGCGCAAGTGGCTAAAAGCGCCTACGACTTTAAAGACCACGATATTACTATTCCTGCTTATTTTGATACTCAAGGGCTAGAGCGCTGTACGTTTGATGTTAATAACGAAACCGATAGCTGCCCGTTAAAAAAGCCTATCGTACGTATGTATTTTGACCTAGCTCAAGTAACTGGAAGTGGCATTGGCGTAGATGCCATGCGAGAGTTCGATAATAATAACTTACTATTGATGGTTGAAAATCAATTTGCCGGCATTAATCGCTTTAGAATTATTACCCGTGATGACGACACTATTTCAAAAGAGCAGCAAATATTTTTACAGCAACAAGGTGCTAAAGCAGCAGCTAAACGCGCCGAAGTAAAAGCGTTAATGCCGGATTTTATTGTAAAAATAGATTCCCTGAGAACCATTAAAACAGAAGGAGCTTATAGCGATTGGGCAGATTATACCTTAGAGCTCACCACCGGGGTGATTAACCCACAAACTCGCGAAAAGCTTTCACACCCAAATTTGGGTAAAATACGGGTTAAGTCAGAAGACGTACGTGAGCGTTCTGAGCTTCAATTTACCAGATTAAGTGGTCGTTATTATACGGGTTTTCATTATGATGATAGCGCGCATGTAAACGCGGTATTTAATGATATGGGTTCGCGGGGTATTGATATTTTATTAACCCGTATGCTCAGTGAAATGCCTGCCACAGCGCAAGTGTTAGGCATTAAAGGCAACAAAATTAGCCTTGACCGTGGCCAAAATGCTGGCGTATTACCCAATGAAACCATGATTATATTTAGCTACGAAGCAGGTTTTGTTGAGCCATTAGGGGTGGCACATGTTAACCCGTCACGTAATAGCGCTAATGGTGAGATTATTCGCTGGAAAGATTCGAACATGGCTGATAACGTAAAAAATAAAGCCGAGAATGGCATATATCGCCCCGCCAGTGGCGCCAAAATTTTTGCTGTATCGGTAGGCACGCCAGCTAACTTTTTGGAGAGCCGTACATGATAAAAAAGCTTGGTGTTTTAGCACTATGTTCGTTAAGTGCACAAGCACAAGTAGAAGTGCTTGCAGATGGTACATTACAAACCCAGGCGTGTGCTTATGGGCGCGGGAGTACCGCTATTACTGGTGCTAAAGCACAAGCCAGTGCAGAGCTGATACGCTTTTTACAAGGGAACAAAAGCCTCACAATGCAAAGTGCGCAGCAGCAGTTAACCACAGATTTAACCGATGACGCGACAAGCCTTTATGAGCAGCAACGTAGTGTAATGCTAGAGGGCTTAAATGCGGGGGCGGTACCATTAAATTACAGCGTGCCAAGACTCAATGGCAACGATACCTGCATGACGGTGAGCCTAAATCCATCAAACTTAGGTGAGCCGGTAGAGCAAAATTGGCAGCAAGCAACGCAAAATATTAGCGTTACGGTGATAGGACAAGGCTGGCAAAAGCAAGGTAAGACTGCGCTCAGCAATGCTGAGCAAGATGCATTACAGCGTGCGGTATCGCAGGTGGTTGGGGTTTGGCTTACACAACAGCATACCCAGTCATCAAGCACCAGCTTAAGTATTAGTGATGATAATGAATCAACTACTATGCAAGAGTTAATTGGCCAGCAACTATCAAGTCATAGCGAAGGGTTGATTAAAGAGTGGCAAACGCTCCAAAGTAAGCAGTTAGAAAATGGCGGGGTGGAAATTACTATTATGGCGGTGGTCGAAAAAGCTCCTTTAATTCAACAAGCTTCGCAATTATTGAGCATGATAGGTTCGCCTCGCGTGCATGTGATTGCACCTGAGCCTTTAAAAACAGAACTTAAAACATGGCTAAATGAGCAAGGTATTGAGGTGGGCGCTGCAGCCAGTTTAGAACTGTATGCTAGGTCTGAGCTAGTTAAGCGAGACAATAACCGACAGCTTCGTTTAATTGTTGATGTGCGTGATTTAGCTGGCAATATTTATGGGAAGTGGCAAAACGACCCTTCGTTAATGGCATTACCTAACGACGAAAATGTTAAGACTGATTTAATGGCTGTGCATTTAGCCAGTGAGTCACAATCGGCAGCATTGCATCGGGCATTAACTGGGGCGTTTACAAAAGTCGTTGCACGAGGCGGTTTAGTCAGAGAGGTATTATTACCGAGTAAAAAGCTTACGCAGCCAGAAAAATTATATGATGTACTTAGCACCTTAGGCGGTGTGAGCGATGTATCGATTCATAAACGTAGTGATTATACCGTAGCAAGTCTCAGGTACAAAGGTGATACTGGTGAGTTCGCTCATGCAGTAGAACAAGCAATGGCAACCATTACTGCAAATACACTATCAAAAATTATCGTAGAAGATGATTTTACTCTCAGGTACCAATAAGGAAGTATGATGAAATTAAAAATATTAACATTAGCAATGGCTTTAGCTATGCCTGTAGCTGCTGAAGAATTTAGCTTAACCGATATGATCCCTGCACGCCCTGGTGCGCAAGTTGCGGGTGCTGAACAAGCAACAGTATCTGGCGATGTTGTAGTAGCAAAAGATACTAATGTTGCTGTTGCTGTTGCGCATCAGTCGCTGATTGATGACGACGAAGATGGCATTAAGATGATTCAAGTAGGCAGTGGCACCGGTATTTTATCTATTGGTACTGCCAGCTATAACACCTATGACAATATGAATGCGACCTTGCTTTCAAAACGTGGTGCATATAATCAAGCGTATTTAATTGCAAAAAAACAACTAATAGAAAACATGAAAGGCGTGGAACAGCGTTGTGGTAATGTAGTTACGGCTACCATGGATTCAATAGACAGCGGCGTTGAAAGCACTGTTAATGAGCAAACGAATATGATGGAAGCGTGTAAAGAGTCAGTATCAGGCTCGTTAGCCGGCTTTGTTACCTATGATGTGTACGACAATAATGATGATAAATTAGTACGCGTAAGCTTAATTTCTACTCCTAAAACGCGCTCGCAAATAAAGGGTAATCGTGGCGCTGTGGCAGTGACAAGTGAACCTAATGCAATTTTTAAACAAGTAATTAGTGATGTTAAATCAGGGGTATTGCCACCGGTTGGTGCCAAAGTATTAACAAATGCTGATAGCGGTGAAGTAATAATACTCGGGTATGGTTCAGCGATTATTCGCAGTAATAAAAACAATAAAATAGCACGAAAACTAAAAGGCGTGGCTAAGTCTCAATCGCAAACGCGCGCTCGCTCAGCTTTGCTTGCCACGATGCAAGGTGAACAAGTTTATTGGCAAGGCAGCTTTGATGAAAATCAAATGGAAGGCACTCAACAATTTGAGTACGACGATCCTAACCTGAATGATCCGCAGCAAGTTCAAGTGCTTGAAGAAGATCGCAATACATTTTTAAATCAATTAAAGACTTCTGATGAATACGCCACAATTACTAAAGGTAAATTACCACCGGGTGTGAGTGTTAAGAGCTTTGCCAGCGACGATGGTTTATGGCAATACAGTGTGGCTGTTTATGCGCCAAGCTTAGAGGCGACGGCACGCCAAGCGGCAAAAGAAATGGCGGGTAATAACGGTAATACGGTCAATGGTATGAACCGTTCAGGCAGAAAAATAAAAGCAGTGGGTGGTTTAAACGAGAAAGCGGCGAATCCACAAGGTGCGTCAGGTAAAGTGGCGAGCGAAGAGGAACTTTAATGTTAGCACCCATTATAGGGCTGTCGTTGGTGGCTTCGGCCACCTTTGATTCTGAGCAAACAATCGAACAACAAACTGCGTTTTTTAAAAGTCAGGCGATTGGGCAATATGCCCGTGTAATGGCGTTAAAACCCAGCGCTACTAGTGCACTTGAACAAGCTTGCAGATATGCACTTACTTTAGTACAAAGAAATAATATAAAAGCTGATTTAGCGATTAAGCTCAATGTAGAGCTTCCTAAAAAAGTTAGTTTTATTGAATCTACCATCACTAATTATTCGCAACAAAAACAGGGAGAGTGGTTAACCTGTAGTGGTGAAGTGTTAGTTGCTGATAATGAGTTGAATCAAGCTGGACTGGCAATACGAGCGGCTTGGAAAATTAGCACAGACAAAGATAAAACGAGTTTAAGACCCTTGCTTAAAGTGGCTATGAGTCACTCTACAACAATTTCTGATGCTGTGGCATTAATTGCCGATCAGTCATCTAAAAGTGAGCAATTAAATTACTTAGACAAATACCTAGTAGTCAGTGAGCTGCAACTTGAACAAGCAAAAGAAGCGGTGGCAAAAATTTGGTTAGATAACCAACGCTATAAACCCGCAATAGAACTATTAAAAAATTGTCAAAGTGTAGACTGTAAGCGTGTATATCTAGCAGCTAAAACTAAATATGAGCAAGTAACAGCAGATGATTTAAATAGCTACTTTTAATAAAAAGGAAATTATTAATGCGTATAAACGCTAAGTGTTTTGGCATACTAGGCATGTTTTTTTGTGTTAATTTTAGTATGCCAAGCGTTGCTGAAAATAGCGAAGAGGCTGAGTTTGCAGCCTTTTTAAAGCAACAACAAAGTGAGTTTAATCAGTTTGAACAACAGCAAAAAAAAGAGTTTGATGCCTTTGTCAGTGCATGGCGTGATGCACAAAACACCTACTTAAAACAGGTAAATAAAAAATGGCAAGATCCAAGTTTACCAAGCTCCAAGGTATGGGTTGAATACAGTGAAGATTTAAATACACGCACTAGTGTAAATTTTGAACGCGGTGAAGTCGTTGTGGAACTATTAAATAGCCAAAATGATCAGCAAGCAGTTAAATATGCAAATCAGCAATTAACCGCATTGTCGCAGGTGTCGGTAGCAAACACGCTTGCAAAAGACCCCGTATACATAGCAGCTAATCATACTATTAGAAGTAATTCTAATATATCTACAGGTCAGTCAAATAGAGGCCCTTCACCGGTACCTATAGGAAAAGTAATCAGGCCTCAAACAGACACTGAACAAACTGTTTTATCAGTTGATGCGGTCAGGCAAACCTTATCAGCAAATGCTCCCGTTATTACTAAGCAAAAAGATAGGGTAAAAGTGAGTTATGCATTGCCTGCCAATAATTTGTCAAACCAGGCTAAGCGGTATTTGCCCGAGGTACATACTCAAGCTGCTCGTTATAAACTGGACCCTGCACTGTTGCTTGCTATTATTCATACTGAGTCTAGCTTTAATCCGCTGGCACGCTCGCCAATCCCAGCGTTTGGATTAATGCAAATAGTACCTACATCAGCTGGTAAAGATGTCAGTAATTTTTTGCAAGGAAAACCATTATTATTGAGTCCAGAATATTTGTTTCAGGCAGATAACAATGTAGAAGCAGGTAGTACTTATATACATCTTTTAACTAATCGCTACTTTAAAAATATTCGAAATGAAGAGTCTCGGCTCTATATGAGTATAGCCGCTTACAATACAGGCCCTGGTAATGTTGCTAAAACAATTAGCGGTTCTAAATCGCTAAATCAAGCAAGCATAGCGGCCAATAGTATGTCTGCTGATAAAGTTTATACATTAATGATTAATAATTTACCCGCTCAAGAAACCCGTAATTATTTACAAAAAGTGGTTAAACGTACCGCTTATTACCAAGAACAATTGAAAGGAATTTAAAATGAAGAAGTTTTTACCCGTCATAGCCGCTTTGGCATTAGGTGCGTGTTCAAGCACTGAAAACACACAATCAGAACCGCTTGCTAAAAATGACTCGGTACCTAGCTGGGTATTACTACCTGTTTCAGAAAAGGGATTGGCATCATCATCATGTGTGCCATGGTCTGGAAGTATGGCTGTAGATAGAGCGCAAGCAATTGCAGCAGCACGCGCCGATTTATCCCAGCAGATACAAGTTAAAGCAAGTGTTATGGATAAACTATACCAACGTAAAGCACAAAGTAATGATGAGCTAAATGTTGGCGGTACTTTTGAGCAAGTAAGCAAACAGGTTGCACAGCAAAGCCTTGTGGGTGCTGTGCCACAAGAAGTGGCATTTGCGAAATTAGACGGTGTAAAGCAGCTTTGTACATTAGTTGTAATTAGCAATACACAAGAAACATTTAATAACCTAGTAGCTCAATCTGGTAAGCGTTTAGATCCTAGTTCGCGTGAAGCACTTTACGAAGAGTTCAAAGCCCAAAAAGCGATCAAAGAACTTGAAAAAGAGCTAGAAAATTTAAATAACTAATAAAAAATTCTATATTAGTAGTTTAGTTTCTAACTCCGCTAAACTAGTATTTTTGAACGGAGTTATGAAGGACTGAAATGAAAGATATATTCTTTTTTGATTCAATGTTAACCCCAAAAATAATTACATTTGTTTACTGGTTAATTTTAATAGGCACTTTGATCTCAGGTGTTACAACAATGTTTGCTAAGTATGGTGGTGGTTTGATTAGTGGTTTGGCCATAATTGTTGGTGGGGCGATTGGTGCGCGCATCTGGTGTGAGCTATTAATTGTACTATTTAAAATTCATGAAAATCTTCAAAAAATAGCTAATAAATCAGAATAAATTTAAATTCTCATAAAGTAGTGGTGGCATTGAGTGTTACCACTACTTTTAATCTTTGGCGGCCCAATTAACCAAAAGAAAGTAGTTGATATTATCAATTAATTTGCCATAGTTGATTTTGTCATCTATTTTAAGAGAAATACCTGTTTAATGAATACGCCTGCTTTAGTAAATTCTGCGCTCGTAGAGCCTAAAAAAACACCTGTAATTTATAAAATAATGGTGATGGTAAGTATTATTGTTTTTGTAGGCGGCAGCTTAACAGGCATTATGACTTACACAAATGTAGGTATAACTGAGCATCTTTATATGGATTGGTTTACCTCGTTTTTAAGTGCTGTGTTGGTTATGGCCCCTGTGGGGTTAGCAATGACAGCCCTTATGAATACCTTGGTGGCTAAATTATTACCAAAAGCAAGTGAGCTAAAACGCAATTTAGTGATTAGTGTTTTTATGGCGCTTACCATGGAGTCGCTAATGGCGTTTGTAACTGCCACTAACAATATAGGTTTTGCCAATATGCCTTATTTTATAACGCGTGGGTAGAGGGGCTATTAGCCGCGCTACCCATTGGTTTAACATTAATGCTTGTTATGTCGGTTACCGTAAAACCTAAATTAGAGCGGTTTTTAAAAAGCTAAAGTGCGCTTTTTAAAAACGTTGCCGTGCGGCTATGCTTAGATTGAGCCACATCTTCTGGTTTACCTTGAGCAACAATTAAGCCGCCTTCGTCGCCGGCTCCTGGGCCAATATCAATAACCCAATCACTGTTGCTGGCCACTTGCATATCGTGCTCGACCATAATAACGGTATTGCCAGCATCAACTAAGCCATTTAACTGCGCCATTAGCATAGCTACATCTTTTGGGTGTAGGCCGGTGGTTGGTTCATCTAAAATATACAGCGTATCGCCGCGCTGCGCACGTTGCAGCTCTGTGGCAAGCTTTATGCGCTGGGCCTCTCCGCCCGAAAGCTCAGTAGCAGGTTGGCCTAAACGTAAATAGCCAAGGCCTACTTGTAAGAGCGCATTTAGCGCACGTAAAATAATAGGTTCGTCGGCAAAAAATGTATGCGCTGATTCAACGGTTAAATTAAGCACATCGGCAATAGTTTTATCTTTATAGGTAATGTCGAGTGTTTTTTGGTTGTAACGCTTGGCGTTACATACAGGACAAGGCGAATACACGCTAGGCAAAAATAACAGCTCCACGCTTACAAAGCCTACGCCTTCGCAATTTTCGCATCGACCCTTTTTAACGTTAAACGAAAAGCGACCGGCATCGTACTTACGCGCTTTTGCCTCTTTGGTATTGGCAAACAGTTTACGTACGTGATCAAATAAGCCCGTGTAAGTTGCAAGGTTTGAACGAGGTGTGCGGCCAATGGCTTTTTGATCAACCGTTACCAAGCGCTTTATGTGTTCAATGCCGTGAGTTATTTGCCCGCCAGTTGTTATATCGAGCTCTTGCTCGAGTAGCTCGGCTTCATCTGTAGGTATTTGTGGCTGCGATTTTTGCCCTAGTGCATCATAAACCAATTCAACAAGCGCTTGGCTTACTAAGCTTGATTTACCTGAGCCTGATACCCCTGTAACACTTGTAATAACCCCAAGCGGAAATTCTACATTAAGTTTTTGTAAGTTATTACGCTCAACATTTTTAAGCGTTAGCCATGCTTTTGCTGGGCGTTGTTTACTTTGTATTTGAGCTTGCTGAGATTCGTCATTTTTAAATAAATACTGGCTCGTGTGTGAGTTACAAATTTGCTTTAAGCCTGCAACAGGGCCGCTATAAACAATATTACCGCCACGGGAGCCCGCATTTGGTCCTACATCAACTACCCAATCGGCATGGCGAATAACACTTACGTCGTGCTCAACCACAAACACTGAGTTACCAGCGGCAATTAGCTCATCTAGTGCGGCTAATAAGGCTTGTGTATCGGCAGGGTGTAAACCTGCTGAGGGTTCATCTAACACATACACTACACCAAATAATTTTGATCGAATTTGCGTTGCAAGCCTTAAGCGTTGTAATTCACCGGGCGATAACGATGGGGTGGTGCGTTCAAGCGATAAATACCCTAAACCAAGTTTGGTGAGTGCTTCAACGCGTTTAAGAATGTCGCCTGCTATACGCTTTGCAACTATGGCTTTTTCGGGGTTTGCAGCGTTACTTTTAGTGGGATTATTAGCAGCAAACCTTAGCTTATCTGCCAGCTCATTGAGTGTTAGCTGCGAAATTTCGCCTATATCAAGACCAGCTACTTTAACCGATAACGACTCTTTTTTGAGTTTTTTTCCTTCGCACTGCGGGCACTGTGATATTTGCATATACTGCGATACGCGCTTTTTAGTACGTGGGCTTTGAGTGCTCGTAAACGACTGTAAAACAAAACGTTTAGCACTTGTAAATGTACCCATGTAGCTAGGGCTTTCTTCATTTTTAATTGCCGCTTGTGTTTGCTCAAGTGTGTACTCAGGAAACACGGGCACTGTAGGTGTTTCGTCGGTAAATAAAATCCAATCACGGGCTTTTTTAGGCAGGGTATTCCACGGTTTATTAATATCGTAGCCTAAAGAAGTAAGTATACGGCTTAGGTTTTTACCTTGCCAAGCCGGCGGCCATGCTGCAATGGCGCGCTCTTTAATTGATTTAGTGGGGTCGGGCACTAGCAGCTCTTCGGTTACGTTAAAAACGCGGCCAATACCATGGCACTCTGGGCAGGCGCCTTGAGGCGTATTGGGCGAAAACGCATCGGCGTACAGTATGCCTTGCCCTTTGGGGTATTCGCCTGCGCGTGAGTAAAGCATTCGCAGCGCGTTAGATATAGTGGTTACACTACCCACCGATGAACGTACCGAGGGTGCACCACGCTGTTGTTGTAATGCTACCGCTGGTGGCAGTCCTTCGATCGAATCTACATCAGGCTCGTCTACCTGATCAATTAATCTGCGTGCATAAGGTGAAACCGAGTCAAGATAACGATGTTGCGATTCGGCAAATAATGTTCCAAAGGCGAGCGATGATTTACCCGAGCCCGATATACCGGTAAACACCACAAGTGAATTACGAGGCAAGTTTACATCCACATTTTTTAAGTTATGAACACGTGCGCCTCTTACTTGAATGCTGTGCTCTGGGTTTAATAAGGCCGATTGTACATTATTAACCTCATGTGACTTTTTAGGTGTGGTTGCCATGTAATATATACTCCTGTGTAATAATCCTGTGTTTATTAATGTTCTATAAAGTATTAATAATAATGCAGTCTTACTGAATGAGCGCTTAGCTATATGCTAGTTTTGCGTTTACATAACAGAAAAACTGCTAGAATAAACTTTAACCAAAGACAATAATATTAATTGACTGAATCGTATTGCGGGGATTTAAATGATGCAGGTAGGAGTTTGGCTTGCAATTAGTTAACTATAAACAAGCCTTAAACTGAACTTAGGTTATTTAAATAGCTGAAAATGATGCGTTAAGTGCTTTAATTGCAGCTTTTGTCTTTGCTGCTAACGTGTCGCGTGCAGGCGTTAGAGCAAATACATCGTAATGGGGAAGCTGCCAATCCGTGCATATTTCTAAAAGTTCTCCTGTAGCTAAAAAATTACGTACTTCAGGCTCTGGCAAAATAGCATAGCCTAACTCGTCGAGAACAAATTGAATCACAGTTTGCATATTATTAATGGCAATACGCGCTTTTGGTAGTGTTGTGCTTTCACCGCGGGTAAGGTGCGTAAGCGCCGGATCAACAGCTATATGTGCAATGCGGTTATGCGCTTTTAGGTCATCCAGTGTGATTTTTGGTTGCTGTGCTAGTGCATGATTTTTATGAACACACAGTATTAATGGCCAACTAGCGAGTTGGCGTGCAATTAAGTTTGAGTCTTCGAGAGGACCAATTGCCAGCACTAAATCTATACCTGTTCTGATCATATCAATCGGCTCGTCAGAAAGCGTTAAGTGCACATCTATATCACTAAATTGGCTAATTAAATGCTTTACAGGCTCGCTTAATAACCCACCACCAAAACCAACAGGGGCGGCTAGTTTTAATTGCCCACTCGGACAGTTTTGTAAATGCTGTAATTGTTCTGAAGTAGCTGTTGCAACGGCAAGCATTTGTAAGCAACTTTGATAATACAGCTCACCCGCCTCGGTAAGCGTTAATTCCCGAGGGCTGCGATTAAATAAACTCAAACCTACATCTTGCTCTATTTGTTTTATTTGCTGACTAATTGCAGAGGTTGTCATTAAAAGGTCTGCGGCAGCTTTGCTCATACTTCCCGTTTGTACTGTGCGAACAAATATATTCAGGGTTTTAGTTAACTTATCACTCATACCGTTAAGCCTTACTTAAATTAGCTTTAATAAAAATAGCGTTGTGAGAAAGGGAACTTCTCACTATTATCGCAAACGCTAATTATTATCATTTACATGCTAAATGTCACGGAGAAATATCATGAACACGGTAAGTTGTAAGTTAAGGCCGGTAACTGCATTTATTTTAAGTACTTTTGCAATTGCTAACCCTGCTTTTGCTGATGAAAAAAAACAAGATATGGAAGTAATGGTTGTCACTGCTTCTGGTTACGAACAAATGCTCAAAGAGGCACCTGCAAGTATTAGTGTTATCGACAGAGCGCAGCTAGAAAAACGCTTTTATCGTGACTTAACCGACGCAATGGCTGATATCCCGGGTGTAATAGTGACTGGCGGAGGTGACAGAAAAGATATTAGCTTGCGTGGTATGGCAAGCCAATACACGCTTATTTTAATTGATGGACAACGCCAAAGTTCAAGAGAAACACGACCAAATAGTGATGGCCCGGGCGTAGAGGGTGCTTGGACGCCGCCAATTTCAGCGATTGAACGTATTGAAGTAATACGTGGCCCTATGTCGTCGTTGTATGGCTCTGATGCTATTGGTGGTGTGATCAATATTATTACCCGTAAAGCGCCAGAGCAGTGGTATGGAGAACTGCGTTTAGACAGCACCATTCAAGAGCAAAGCCAGTCAGGTGATATAAACCAAGCCAGCTTTTTCACTTCTGGTGGCATTATTCCAGATCTATTGGGCGTGCAATTATACGGTCAATTTTCAAAGCGAAATGAAGATGATTTTACTGCAGGATTTCGAGGCAAAGAACAAAGTAATGTAAAAGCTAAGTTCACATTAACACCTAATGATAGTCACGAATTAATGTTTGAACTTGGCTCGGCAAAACAAACATTAGATGAAACCCTCGGCAAAACAGTTGCCGAGCTTGCTCCAGGAGAAAGCTGTGGTCGACGTGGCTGCCCTGAATCAGCAACTACTGAGTATGAGCAACAAACATACTCTATGTCACACAATGGTTTTTATGAGTTTGGATCGTCGCGTAGTTACATTAAATACGATAAGTTTGATAATAACTCACGTGAAATGTTTGTCGAAAATACCGACATTCAAACGACATGGAGTTTACCGCTATTTAGTGAGCATAACTCTACGTTTGGTGCGACCTATCTAAAAGAGTCATTGGATGATTATACAAGCAATAAAATTAGCGACTTAACCCATGTAGAAAACGAGCAATGGTCTGTTTTTGGTGAAAACGAGTGGGCAGCAACGGATGACTTTAAGCTCACCGCAGGCCTACGTTACGATCATGATGGCAATTTTGCCGGTCATTGGAGCCCACGTTTGTATGGTGTTTATAGCGCATCTAAAGCGATCACCATCAAAGGCGGCATATCAACCGGTTTCCGTGCGCCAAATATTCGCCAATCTACTGCTCAATGGGGACAAGTGAGTCGTGGCGGTAATATTTATGGTAACCCTGACTTAAAGCCTGAGCAGTCAGTTAACTATGAAATGGGTGTTTACTATGATTCTGGACGCGATTTAAGCATATCGACAATCGTTTTTTATAATGAATTTGATGACAAAATAACTCGTATAGCATGCCCATTAACGCAGTGCACAGATGGCCCAAATCAGTTCGGCTCCATGCCAACTACGTACATTAATGTGGATGAAGCAATAACCCAAGGTATTGAGCTATCAGTAGATTACGATATTTCAACTGAAATTGATGTGAGTGCCAGTTATACCTACACCGACTCAGAGCAAAAAACCGGTGAATATAAGGGGAGCCCACTTAATCAGCTACCAAAACATAGTTTACAAACGTCTTTAAATTGGCGTCCAACAGATAAGTTAGGCGGATGGTTACGTGTGCAATATCGTGGTGAAGAAAGCCAGCCTACCACAGGGCCTTCACAAAGTAGTTTAATTGCCCCTGATTATACCATTGCCAATTTAGGTGCTAATTATCAGCTAAGTGACAGCGTTAAACTTGGTGCTGGAATTTACAACTTGCTTGATAAAGAGATCACAGAGCAAGAGTATGGTTATGTTGAAGATGGCCGTCGCTATTGGGCGTCTTTAGTGTGGCAGTTCTAAACACTTTTTAATAATATAAAGTAAACGAGTACGCTAAACCGTGCTCGTTTTTTGGTTTTATCTCGGCTCTTGTTCAATAATGTTTAAAAAGCAAAAAAGGCGGTTGGCTTTTTAGCTGTAGTCGCTTATTCTAGCTGCGTAATTTAGTCATTAAATGTAACTTTAAAGTTTACTAATAATTTATAACTTTCTTCAATCCCCAAAGGTATGCCTCGTTTGAACCACATAGCAAAACAAAAAGCCAACCCTGTATTTTTAGTAGGTGTCGTTTGAAAATACCTAAACGCTTACAGCCATTAGTTGATGATGGTTTTATTGATGAAGTGATCAGCCGGTTAATGAGCGGTAAAGAGGCCGATGTATTTGTGGTGGCCTGTGGCGATGACATTCGCTGCGCTAAAGTGTACAAAGAGGCCAGTAAGCGCAGTTTTAAAAAAGCCGCGCAATATCAAGAAGGGCGAAAAGTACGTGGTGGCCGCCAAGCCCGTGCTATGGGTAAGCGTTCAAGCTATGGCCGTCAATTAGAAGAAGAAATTTGGCAAAATGCCGAGGTTGACGCGCTGTCGCGTTTATCTTTAGCGGGTGTTCGGGTACCGCAAACTTACGGCTGCATTGACGGTGTTTTGTTAATGGAACTAGTAAGCGATGATGAAGGTGATGTTGCACCTCAGCTTGGTGCAGTTGATTTAACCGAGCAACAAGCCATTGAGCAACATACATTAATGATGCACTACATTAAACTCATGCTGTGCGCTGGGATTATTCACGGTGATTTATCGGAGTTTAATGTACTTGTTGATAGCAACGGCCCAGTAATTATTGATTTACCCCAAGCGGTTAACGCCTCTGCCAATAATAGCGCCGAAGCCATGTTTACCCGCGATGTAAATAACATGCGCCGCTATTATGGCCAATTTGCACCGGCGTTATTACATACGCAATATGCCAAAGAAATGTGGGCACTGTTTGCAGATGCTAACTTAACCCCGCACTCAAAACTCAGTGGCGAATTTGAAGACGATGGCGAAGCTGCAGATGTAGATTCAGTACTTGACGAAATTCAAGCCGCCTTTGATGAAGAGCAAGAGCGTAAAGAACGCATTCGTGACGCCGATGAGCAATAACCTTTAATTTACGTGCTAAGTTTTGTTTATAGTCATAATTATTAGATTAAACTTAGCATGTAGGTATGAGCGATAATCGGGCATTGAAATTGGCAAAAAAAATCGTCGTTAATTAATTAGCTAAATAGCCCTTTGCTCATATATTCATGAAAATGAGCGACGCGCGCATATTGTTTCATTTAATTTTACTTAAAAGTTTTAGAAAACTTTGTGATAGTAATACCTTAGGTTATTTGTTAAAACTATATAAGCTAGATAAATGAGCGTTAAGTCGGCAGAAATATGCGCGATGAGCGCACTATTAAATTGTTGAACTAAGCCGCTACGCGGAGATCCTATTCTTATCATTTGAGCCACACTTACCTTGGGGTTATCCCATAACTTGGAGGTAAGTCATGAATACACTCATTGAACAAGTCAAAACTGAAATAGCCTATCGTGGTTATTCGCAAAGTACATGTAAAAGCTACTGTGAACATTTACTAAAACTCAGTCATTATTTTAATAAACCGCTCGATTCGATTACTGATGAGGAACTTAACGCCTTTTTTAACGATCCTGCGATTCGTAAACTTTCTAGAGCAAGCCAAAAAATACAGATAAACAGTATTTGGTTCTTGTTTAAGAATATTTTACATCGGCCACTTAACTTAGATATTGTACTGCCAAAAGTAAAACTTCGCGCACCCACGTATTTATCGCGCGATGACATGCGACGGCTTATAGAAAGTTGCACCGATATGCGCTTAAAAACATTGATTATGGTGTGCTATGGGTGTGGCTTACGTATTAATGAACTGCTACGCATTAAAGTGCAAGATATCGATGGACAGCGTAAAACTATTTTAATTGAACAAGGTAAAGGGGATAAATCACGCTATGTGGTTGTATCAGATAGCGTGCTGGCTCAATTACGTTGTTATTGGAAAATGTATCACCCAACAGGTTGGATGTTCTATTCACGGTTATTAATGGATAAACCTATGTCAGCATCAACCTTCAGGAAGCCATTGAGAAAACATGCACAAGCGTGTGGCTTAAAGCACTGTAATCCACATACTTTACGCCATGCTTATGCAACACACCAACTTGAATCAGGTATGCCACTTCATCAACTGCAACATCAGCTTGGCCACAGTGATATTAAAACCACACAAAGTTACTTACATTGGTTACCAGAGTTAGGTCATGGCGGCATTGATTTGCTTGCGAGCTGGAGTAAACAATGAACGCCTTACACCTCGCTGATATTTTAAACTCAAGCCTTGAGAGTTATCGCCAACATCATACGGTGAGTTATCAACAACTGCGCGTGTGTCAGCACCTTCAATCATGCAGAACGGGTCAGCTCGGTTATCAAGCATGGCAATGTGATAGCTGTGGGGAGTCGCAAAAGATTGGATGTAGCTGTCGAGACCGTCATTGCCCGCGTTGCCAAGGCATGGCTACGGCTAAATGGGTGCAAAAACAGCAGGAGGATTTATTACCATGTAGGTATTTCCACCTTGTTTTTACACTCCCGCATGAGTTGAATATCATTGCGCACTACAACCCAAACGCGTTGTATCAGTGTTTATTCAAAGCCACATGGCAAACGCTGAGTAAATTTGCGAAACGAAAGAGGCATGGTCAGTTAGGCATGACAAGTGTACTGCATACGTGGGGGCAAAACTTAGGTCAGCATATCCATTTACACTGTTTGATACCCGCAGGCGCGCTTGATAAAGCGCACTGGCATGAAATAGAAAAAGGCTATTTATACCCCGTTAAAGCATTATCAACAGTGTTCAGAGGGAAAATGCTGGCGGCGCTCAATGAATGCGATAGTTCATTCGCGAAGGTAAGCACGCCAACCAAATGGTGCGTGTATAGCAAAGCCTGTTTAACGTACAGTGAAAAGCTAGTTAGTTACCTTGCTCGTTATACCCGAAAAGGCGTGATGTCAGAATCGCGATTAGTGTCAGCGACTGAAGAAACAGTGAGCTTTAAATACCGCGATTATGCAGATAACAACCGCGATAAAGTCATGACGCTGAGTTGTGATGAATTTTTACGGCGCTACTTACAACATGTATTGCCTAAAGGGTTTATGCGCATTCGCCACTACGGCTTTTTAGCTAATGCGTGTCGCAAGCGAAAGTTAGGGTTAATAAAGGCTCAAGCATCAGTAACCCCATGCAAAGCGGTGAAGCCGAAGGTAGAGCAAGAACCATTAATACCGCATTGGTTTTGTCAGTCATGCAAGGTGGGTATTTTACGATTTATTGGTGTGATGAATTCAGATACGCCGACAAATGAAATAGTGCGAACGAGTTAGCAGCCTTGCTTGCTGCTTAAAATCAATGAGTTAACCTGCTTAATTGCTCAGGCTAACGACCTCTGCGTGCGTAAAAATATAATTGCTTCTTAAGGCAAATTTAGGTGTAATGGAAGCATAATAAACGCTGAGTAAAGCAGGGATAGCTTAGATGCGATAGGCTCGCCAGTAACGTTGGCTTGATATCGCTTAGGCCAGAAAAAGCAAATTCCCATAGCATAAACAACACCAACTCTGACACACCGAGTAGGTAGCGGCTCAGTCCAACAAGCGATTATGCAACACAAACTGCGTGTCGCATAAATACTAAAATGTTAGGTTTTAGGAGAGTTTTGTGGCAATAGCCGAACATGTGGAAATCTTCAAAAAAGGCTCTCAAGTATGGAATGCTTGGAGAGATGAAAATCCTAATTTAACTCCTGATCTTTCTGATATAGATTTTGAAAAAGACGTCCATACATATAAAGAAATGTATGACATGCCAGAATTTACGGGTTACAACCTATCGCACATGAACCTAAACCGAATTACAGCAAGAAACTCATATTTTATAAGTTGCTTTTTTGCTGGTAGTTCGCTCAACTTCTCAGATATTTGCTTCTCTTTCTTTCAAAACTGTAGTTTTGAAGAGACTAGCCTAGCGGTTTCAAAAATAGGTTCAGCAGAATTCCATGAATGTGATTTTACAAACGCAGATCTTTCATATTGCAGTGCTGAAGAAACAAATTTTTCAGGCTCAAAATTTATTTCCACTAAATTAAGTAATATGAGCTTAGTAAAAACAGACTTTACAGATACCGTTATAAATGAAGCCAGGGTTTACGGTATATCTGCGTGGGATTTGATTTTAGACGGAAGCACCCAAAGCAATATCTTAATTGAAGAAGAAGGAACATCAATTACAGTTCCAACTATCGAAATGGCTCAATTTATTTCACTGTTAGTCAATAACTCAAAAATTAGGGATGTAATTGACACAATCACTTCTAAAGTTGTTTTGATTTTAGGTAGATTTACAGAAGAACGAAAAGCTGTTCTTGATACCATTAAAACAGAATTACAAGGTAGAGGTTATCTTCCTGTCCTTTTTGATTTTGAAGGCCCGAGTAATAGAGATGTAACCGAGACTATTATTACTTTGGCATCTCTAGCTAAATTTGTTGTTGCTGATCTATCAAGCCCTAAAAGTATTCCACAGGAGCTTACTCAAATAATCCCAAACTTTCCCTCTTTACCAGTTCAACCTGTAATAGAAGAAACACAAAGAGAATATGGTATGTTTGAGCATTTTAAGCGCTACCCTTGGGTTCTTGATCAGATTCAGTATTGTGAAAGTAATATTCAAGCATTGGTTACAAAAGTTACCGAGAATTGTGAGAGTTATGTGGCAACTAAAACCTAATCGGGTAGCCGGAGGTC
>NZ_PNCV01000056.1:0-60746 GCF_005886925.1 Pseudoalteromonas sp. S3260 | reverse complement strand
TATCTCGCTAGGGCTGCGCATATTACGCTTTCCTATTTTTTTGTCAACACTTAATTTTCAGTTTCTTTTAAAAGATTTGAAAGCTAAGTTTTACTCGACTCACTTACCGTTTGTTCAGCGCTTTTCATTGCTGCCTGCCGGGTCAGTGGATGCGCATTATAGGGATATTCTGGAGAGGGTCAATGCTTTATTTCAGTTTTATTAAATTAATTTCAATTTAGTACAGTAACCATACAAACAAAGGGCTGTAGAGCTGTTTTTGATTAAAATTCATTCACATAAGGCATGATCGCAAGAGGGGGAGGAAGTAAAAGCGATTTATAGATAACTGCTAATCGCTTTTACATAACACTTTATTAATTACTGAGTTGCTATTTCCCATACGGCAATTGAGCCTGAGATTTCATTACCTACTATAAGCAGTGCTTCGTTTGTTGCACTTTGCGCTGCAGGAACAAATGTCATTCCTTCAGGAGCAAGGTCGCCACTTATATCTGCACTTGGTTCTAAACCACGATTATAGAAGTAGTCTTGAAATTTCACATCGTAAGGGTTGGTTATATCAAACACCATTATTGTGCCCATACGCTCTAAGCCAACAAAAGCAAACAACCTATCGCCAACCTTACCTAATGTTAGCGCTTCGGGTTCTGCCCCTTTATCATCTGAGCGTGTATCGCCTTTGTTTTCATCTTCGTTGTTATTAAACGCGTTACCATGAATAGAAGCGGTCACCCGTGCAATTTGATCGCCTGAGTCAAACACCACCAGCCCATTGCTATCCCAAATGGTAAATGACCGTGCGCCATAAGCATAAAGCGATTCGTATTGGCCGTCGTTATTTTTATCACCTTTTACTGTTGTAACTTTTAAACGACCAATGTCGTTATCATCGTTATTTAAGTAATCGAAATTAGCTGCGAGAGCTAGATCTTCTACGCGGCTTTCATCTATATATGCCAAACACCCATCTTTAGCGTCATAATCAAGGCCGCCCTGAGCGATGCAATCAGCTTCATCGCTGGCATCAAAAAAGTATTCGCGTGCATCACCCTCGCTGGCAGATACAATAAAGTTGGCTCCTTTCCAACTAAAACTTGCAATTGTATCTGGCTGATACATGCCATATAAACCAGGGTATGATTTAAAGTTAACACCGCCGTCTTTGTCTGAAGCGTCAAATTGTAAGTTTGACCAATCTTTAAAACCGAGTCCTTTTAGCTCAAGGGAATTATCTTCAAGGTTGATGATAGCTAGGCCGTTATTTTCTTGAATAGAGACATAAGCGTATTTATTATCCTTGGAAATGCTCACATATTCTGGCTCTAAATCCATAGCAACGGTGGTATTTATTAAATTACCATTAATAGTACGTCCAGTAGGATTGGCAAACACTAAACCCTGCGCTTCTAATTCAGATTGCTGATTATTGTAATCTTGAAAGTTTATGCTCAAAGCATTATCGGCAATAGTGCCGTTAGTGATATCGATAATGCTAATAGTGCCTTCGGGATCGATACTGTAGTCGCCATTAGGTTCACCTTCATTAGCAACCACTACTTTTGCACCATCATGACTAAATGCCACCATGTCGGGTAGGGCACCTACTGTTACATTTTTAATAAATACTGGTGTATCTCCGCTAATATTGTAAAACGCTATTTGGCCAGCTTCGCCCACGCTTGTAGCAGCCATTGCTACCGCTAATAATTGGTTATTCGCATCGATAGCTATGCTGTTTGCATCGCCAGGCGTATTTTCATTTAGTGAGAGCGTAATGGCAGAGGCTAAGTTGGTCGCGGTTACAATACCTTCGTTATCTTTTACTAATGCTGCAGTGTCGAACGTATCGGCAGGAATGATATTCACAACGGCTTCATCACCAGAGCTATTAATGGCATAAATCCATTTTTTAGAGGCTTGGTAGGCGACTATTTCAGCTGCCCCTTCCGGGCTTTGTGCATTGAGTACTGCGCGGCCAATAAGATTGATATTTAAAGCTGAATTTTCATTAGTGCCGTTTTCGCCATTATTACACGCTGTACCTTGTACACCCTGTACGCCATCTTGGCCGTCATCACCATCTAGTGAGCAACCAGTTAATAGTGATAGCAAAGAAAGGGCTATTATTGATTTGTTTAACATTATTGTTTTCCTTAGTGTTGTATTCGTTAAATATCAACACACAGGGATGACAACAGTATGGCATTTTTATTTATAGAATATTTAGGCAATAAAAAAGCGAGTTATGAAACTCGCTTTAAATATTTAATAAGTAATAGTCATTACTATTTTTTAACTGGGCGTTTCCAACCATCTAAATTGCGTTGCTTACCACGTGCCACGGCTAGCTGATCATCCGCGACGGTATTGGTGATCACAGAACCTGCACCTACAGTTGCTGAAGCACCAATATTTACAGGAGCAACCAGTGACGAGTTAGAGCCTATAAAGGTATTATCGCCAATAATGGTTTTCGCTTTATTCACACCATCGTAGTTACAGGTAATCGTGCCTGCGCCTATATTAACTTTCTCGCCAATTTCAGCATCACCTAAGTAACTTAAGTGATTTGCTTTAGAGCCTTTACCTAAACGGGTTTTTTTCATTTCGACAAAGTTGCCAATGTGGGAGTCTTCTTCCATTACTGCACCGGGGCGAAGGCGGGCGTATGGGCCAAGGGTACATTGAGCTGCAACTGATGCATCTTCAATCAATGTATTGGCTTTAATAACAACATTATCGCCGATGCTACAGTTTTTAAGTACGCAGTTAGGGCCAATTTGTACGTTATTACCTAAGGTTACTGTACCTTCAAAAATAACGTTGATATCTATGAGGACATCTTCACCTGTTTTAACGTCGCCACGCACATCAATGCGAGCAGGGTCAGCAAGGGTCGCCCCATTTAGCATGAGTTCTTCTGCTTGCCATGCTTGATAAGCACGCTCAAGGCCTGCAAGTTGTACACGGTTATTAGCACCTTCAACTTCCATCGGGTGATCTGGCTGTGCTGATGTGATTTCCACACCTTCACTATGCGCCATTGCAACTATATCTGTGAGGTAGTATTCGCCTTGAGCATTATTGTTAGATAAGTTACCTAACCATGTTTTTAAAAGCTTACCATTAACCGCCATAATGCCGGTGTTTACTTCGTTTATAAGTAGTTGCTCTGCGCTTGCATCTTTTTGTTCAACAATACCCACTAGCTTGCCATCAACACGTAGCATACGCCCATAGCCATTTGGGTTTGCAAGGTTAACAGTAAGAACTGCTAAGCCATTCATAGGTGTTGCTGCTAATAAACGTTCAAGTGTCGATTGCTTAGTTAAAGGTACGTCACCGTATAAAACCAGTACGGTATCGTCGTCGTTAATATGAGGGTTTGCTTGTGCCACTGCGTGGCCTGTACCTAGCTGCTCAGCTTGCAGCACCCAATTTACGTTATTATCGGCTAATTGTTGTTGTAATAGTTCGCCGCCATGACCATAAACTAAGTTAGTAGATGTCGCACCTAGCGCGTTGGCATTATCGATAACGTGTTGCACCATAGGTTTACCTGCCACTTTATGCAGTACCTTAGGAAGAGCAGAGCGCATACGAGTACCTTTACCCGCTGCAAGAATAACCGTTGTTAAAGACATTAAAACAATTTCCTTTTTCCGTTGTTTTAGCTTAATAGAATAAGTGTGCTGCATAGTAGATTACGTAAGTCACATCATGTGCAAATACTCAGTAGGCTAAGCAATGACTACTGAATCTTAACTTAAGCAAAATAACACCTAATAGAATAGGGTTATTGTAGCGGGGATCTTGCGTAGATATAAGTAATAATGAAGAGATATTAGCCATAACGATTAATTTATTTACAAATAGCGACAGGATTTATCATCAGGCACAAAAAAGCCCACATAAAGTGGGCTTTTAAAAACCAGATAGGCTTACTTTTTACGTAATTGCTGAATAACGCGTAGCTGAGCAATTGCTTCAGCTAGTTGCATTGCGGCTTGATTGTAATCAAGCTCAGCAGATGCACCTTTTGCCATTTGGGCTTCAGCGTCACGTTTAGCTTGCTCTGCAGCTTTCTCGTCCAGGTCTTCACCACGAACAGCTGTATCAGCAAGTACGGTTACTATGTTCGGTTGAACTTCTAGTGTACCGCCAGCAATATAGATGAGTTCTTCTTCACCAAATTGCTTAACTAAACGTACCATACCAGGTTTAAGGGCAGTTAGTAGTGGGGCGTGACCGGCATTAACACCTAACTCACCTTCACTACCAGATACTTGAATAGATTCTACTAAACCAGAAAATAATTTCTCTTCAGCACTTACTACATCAAGATGTACAGTCATAGCTGCCATACTACCCTCCTAATTACATGCTTTTGGCTTTTTCTTGAGCTTCTTCAATAGAGCCAACCATGTAGAACGCTTGCTCTGGCATATCATCAAACTCACCGTTTAAGATACCTTTGAAGCCTGCAATTGTGTCTTTAAGTGAAACGTATTTACCTGGCGCACCTGTAAATACCTCTGCCACGAAGAATGGCTGAGATAGGAAACGCTGGATTTTACGTGCACGAGATACAAGTTGCTTATCTTCGTCAGAAAGCTCGTCCATACCTAGAATCGCGATGATGTCTTTAAGTTCTTTGTAACGCTGAAGAACTGTTTGAACGCCGCGCGCTATACCGTAATGCTCTTCACCGATTACTTGCGGATCAAGCTGACGTGAAGATGAATCAAGAGGGTCTACCGCTGGGTAGATACCTAGTGATGCGATATCACGTGAAAGTACCACTGTTGCATCTAAGTGAGCAAACGTTGTTGCTGGAGATGGATCCGTTAAATCATCCGCAGGTACGTATACCGCTTGGATTGAAGTAATTGAACCAGTCTTAGTAGATGCGATACGCTCTTGAAGTACACCCATTTCTTCAGCAAGTGTAGGCTGGTAACCTACCGCTGATGGCATACGACCAAGAAGTGCTGATACTTCTGTACCCGCAAGTGTATAACGGTAGATGTTATCTACGAAGAAAAGTACGTCGCGACCTTCGTCACGGAACTTCTCAGCCATAGTAAGACCTGTTAACGCTACGCGTAAACGGTTACCCGGTGGCTCGTTCATCTGACCGTATACAAGCGATACTTTATCAAGTACGTTTGAATCGTTCATTTCATGGTAGAAATCGTTACCCTCACGAGTACGCTCACCAACACCTGCGAATACTGAGTAGCCGCTGTGCTCGATTGCGATGTTACGGATAAGTTCCATCATGTTTACGGTTTTACCAACACCGGCACCACCGAATAAACCAACTTTACCACCTTTAGCGAATGGACACACAAGGTCGATTACCTTGATACCCGTTTCTAAAAGTTCAACTGAGCTTGATTGCTCTTCGTAAGTAGGTGCTGCACGGTGGATAGACATACGCTCGTCTTCACCGATTGGACCTGCTTCATCAATTGGCTCACCAAGTACGTTCATGATACGACCTAGGGTCTTAGTACCAACTGGAACTTGAATTGCTTCGCCTGTGTTTTCTACTGAAGCACCACGACGTAAACCGTCTGTAGTACCTAGTGCGATAGTACGTACCACACCGCCACCTAGCTGCTGTTGAACTTCTAAAGTCAAACCAGCTAAATCGCCATCTGTTACTTTTAGCGCGTCATATACGGCTGGCACGCTGTCTTGTGGAAATTCGATATCCACAACGGCGCCGATAATTTGGACGACCTTACCTAAACTCATGTCTATTCCTCTCGTTAATCTTTGCCTGAAGCATTAAACTGCTGCTGAACCAGAACAAATCTCACTAATTTCTTGTGTGATTGCTGCTTGGCGAGCTTTGTTATATACAAGCTGTAACTCATCCATAAGGTCACCGGCATTATCAGTTGCAGCTTTCATTGCAACCATGCGGGCAGCCTGTTCAGAGGCAGCGTTTTCAACTACACCTTGGTATACTTGAGACTCAATGAAACGTACTAACAAAGACTCTAAAATAGCCTCTGGATTTGGTTCATATAAGTAATCCCACGCATGTGTAGATACTTCTTCTTCAGCTTTTGGCAAAGGGAGTAACTGATCTACTATTGGCTCTTGCTTCATGGTATTAACAAAGTTGTTATATACCAGGAATAAACGGTCAATTTTACCTTCAGAAAATGCATCTAGCATTATTTTTACCGGACCAATTACGTCCTGTACTGAAGGCTTATCTCCAAGACCTGCTTTTTTAGCAAGCACTTGACCACCAAAACGTTGAAAGAAGCCAGCTGCTTTACTACCTAAAGTAGCAAAATCAGCATCTACGCCTTTCTCTTTCCACGCTTTAATGTCTAATGCAACTTTCTTAAACTCATTTGAGTTTAAGCCGCCACATAGACCACGGTCAGTAGAGATAACAATATAACCAACTCGTTTTACTTCACGTTCTTCTAAGAACGGGTGAGTAAAATCAAGATTTGCTTGAGCAACACGACCAATCACTTTACGTAATTTTTCAGCGTATGGACGGCTTGAAGCCACTCGTTCTTGCGCCTTTTTCATTTTAGACGCAGCAACCATTTCCATTGCGCTAGTGATCTTTTGAGTATTTTTAATACTGCCGATCTTGCTTTTAATCTCTTTTCCGCTGGCCATGACTCTCTCTCCGAATCAAGGTGTGCTTTAGGATATAAAGCACACCATTAATAACTAAATTACCAAGTTTGCGTAGACTTGCACTTCTCTAGAAGTTCTTTAAGCTGCGCTTCGATCTCGGCGTTGTAGTTACCAGTTTCATTGATTTGAGCCATAAGCTCTGCGTATGTGCTATTTGCGAAAGAAAGTAATGCCGCTTCGAAATCCATGATTTTAGAGATTTCGATGTCTTGCAAGTAACCTTTCTCAGCTGCGAACAACGACAAAGACATTTCAGCAACAGACATTGGCGCGTACTGTTTCTGCTTCATTAGCTCTGTTACACGCTCACCATGCTCAAGTTGAGCACGAGTAGCATCATCAAGGTCAGACGCGAACTGCGAGAACGCAGCTAATTCACGGTACTGAGCTAGGGCTAGACGGATACCGCCACCTAGTTTCTTAACGATTTTAGTTTGTGCAGCACCACCAACACGCGATACCGAAATACCAGCATTTACTGCCGGACGGATACCTGAGTTGAATAAGTCAGTTTCTAAGAAGATCTGACCATCGGTGATAGAGATAACGTTTGTCGGTACGAACGCAGAAACGTCGCCGCCTTGAGTTTCAATGATAGGCAATGCCGTCAATGAACCTGTTTTACCTTTCACTTCACCGTTAGTGAATTTTTCAACGTAATCAGTGTTTACACGTGATGCACGCTCTAAAAGACGCGAGTGAAGGTAGAATACGTCACCTGGGTATGCTTCACGGCCTGGTGGACGCTTAAGTAGCAATGAGATTTGACGGTAAGCAACTGCTTGCTTAGATAAATCATCATATACGATTAATGCGTTTTCACCACGGTCACGGAAGTATTCACCCATAGTACAGCCCGAGAACGGTGCTAAGTACTGAAGTGCCGCAGATTCAGAAGCAGATGCTACAACTACGATAGTATTTGCAAGTGCACCGTGCTCTTCTAATTTACGTACTACGTTAGCAATAGTAGATGCTTTTTGACCAACCGCTACGTACACACACTTAACGCCTGTGTCTTTTTGGTTGATGATTGCATCGATTGCTAGTGCAGTTTTACCTGTTTGGCGGTCACCGATAACAAGCTCACGCTGACCACGACCAACTGGGATCATAGCATCGATAGATTTGTAACCAGTTTGCACTGGCTCATCTACTGATTGACGCTCGATTACACCTGGTGCAATTTTTTCTACAGGTTCAAAACCGTCGTTATCTAAAGCGCCTTTACCATCGATAGGAGCACCTAGCGTGTTTACAACACGACCAAGTAGACCCGCACCAACAGGAACTTCTAAGATACGACCAGTTGTGTATACTTTTACGCCTTCTGTAAGGTCAGCGTAAGGACCCATTACTACTGCACCAATTGAGTCACGCTCAAGGTTTAGTGCGATAGCATAACGGTTGCCAGGAAGCTCAATCATCTCACCTTGCATACAGTCAGCTAGACCGTGGATGCGAATGATACCGTCAGTAACAGATACAATTGTACCTTCGTTACGAGCTTCACTTACAACTTCGAACTTCTCAATACGTTGTTTGATCAGATCTGAAATTTCAGTGGAATTAAGTTGCATGCTCTTTTTCCCAATTACGATTGTAGTGTTGTGGCTAAGCGATTTAATTTACCGCGTAAAGAGCCGTCAATTACAGTGTCGCCTGCCTTGATAATAAGGCCGCCAACAACTGTAGCGTCTTCACTACAATTCAGCTTAACTTTGCGTGCGAAACGTTTTTCAAGTGCCGCTACCAATGATTCTTGCTGCGCTGCAGCAAGAGGCGTTGCCGAAATCACGTCAATATCGATTTCTTTGTCATAGTCTGCTTTTAAAGCAGAAAATAAATGAGCAACTTCAGGTAGTGCAATCAAACGTCCATTTTCAGCCATCACCTTAACTAGGTTCTGACCTTGTTCGTTGAGCTGCTCACCACATAAGTTAATAAATAACTCAGCTTGTGCAGTAGCAGTAGGCAATCCAGCTAAAATGGTAGATGCCTGTTCATTGCTGGCAACGTGGCCAGCAAAGAACAACATGTCATTCCAACTTTCAATGGTGCCTTTTTCAACGGCAAGTTCAAAAGCCGCTTTAGCGTATGGGCGAGCGATAGTAGTCAATTCAGACATGCTCATACCCTCCTAATTACAGCTCAGCGACAAGTTTTTCAACGATGTCACTATGTGCGGCTTGATTGATTTCGCGCTCTAAAATTCTTTCTGCGCCAACCACAGCCAGAGTTGCTACTTTCTTACGTAGCTCTTCTGTCACACGGTTACGCTCTGATTCAATTTCAGAGTGCCCTTGAGCAATAATTTTTTCACGCTCTTGCTGACCACGAACAGTTTCTTCGTCAACAATTAGCACGGCACGCTTTTTAGCTTGTTCAATGATATCAGCCGCTTGAGCCTTTGCATCTTTAAGCTGTTCTGCAGCTTTGTGTTGCGCAAGTTCTAAGTCTTTTTCGGCTCTATCAGAGGCAGCTAAACCATCTTCGATTTTCTTCTGGCGAGCTTCAATTGCACCGTTTAGTGGTGGCCATACGTATTTCATACAAAATAATACGAACACCGTAAACGCAATTAATTCACCGATAAGAGTGGCGTTTAAGTTCACAACCGCTCCTCCTTAAATAGTAAGCTGTTCAAAAAATAAAATTAAAGTACGAACAACAATACCATCGCGATACCAACACCAATCATTGCTACAGCATCGATTAGACCAGCAAGGATAAACATTTTAACTTGTAGCGATGGTGCAAGCTCAGGTTGACGCGCACATGCTTCAAGGAATTTACCGCCCATGTTACCAAAACCGATTGCTGTACCGATTGCACCGAAGCCGATAAGTAAAGCTACTGCGATGTACTTAAGACCTAATACTAGTTCCATTTTTTTCTCCAAAGTTTCAATTGTAATTAAAAGTAAAAATTAAAAGTTATAAATTAGTGATTATCCGAACTTGCCATGCTTAGGTATACGATTGTAAGCATCATAAATACGAATGCTTGCAATACAATTACCAAGATATGGAATACAGCCCACACAAAGTGCAACGGTAGTTGCATTAAACCTATTGCACCGATAAGGATGAAGATTAACTCACCTGCATATAAGTTACCGAACAAACGCAGTGCCAGTGAAAACGGCTTAGAAACCAATGCGATAAGCTCTAGTAATAGGTTGAATGGGATTAAAAGAATCTGCATAGCTGTATTGTTTGAACTAAACGGATGAAGTGTTAGTTCTTTAATAAAACCGCCGATACCCTTTATTTTTATTGAGTAACCAATCATTAGAATGAACACGCCCAGCGCAAGTGCTGCGGTCATGTTGATATCTGTAGTTGGTACAATTTTCATGTATACGTCGTGTGAATCCATACCAAACGCAGTTTCGCCAACAAATCCGGCAAATGCTGGTAGGAAGTCAACTGGGATTAAATCCATTAAGTTCATTAAGAATATCCACACGAATATTGTTAATGCTAATGGTGCAATTAGCTTACTTTTACCGTGGAAGGTATCGCGTACGTTGTCGCCAACGAACTCAACAACCATTTCAATGAAACACTGAAATTTCCCAGGTACACCCAGAGTTGATTTTTTTGCGGCACTACGGAAGATCCATAAAAATATTAGACCTAGTCCGATAGACCATGCGAGGGTATCTACATGCCATGTCCAGAAGCCACTATCCGTACATGCTTTATTGAAGGCAAGACCAGCGTCGGTCGAGCACATCTTAGCATTGGTTAAGTGGTGCTGAATATGGCTAGATAGAGTAACTTCTTCTGCAGCCATGTTATATCCCAAAAGTTAATGTTTAAAAAAAACGGGTGTAAACAATCCTGTAAACAACACCAACACATAAGCACAAAAGAAAGGTAATAAAACTACCGGATAAAGCTTTAGCATTAGTGCAAACAAAACGATTGTTAGCATAAATTTTAATCCGTTGCCGCTTTTCAACGAGGCATACGCTTGATTTGCTCGACTTGCACCCATATATCTGAATGCATAAAGCGCAAATACAAAGTTAGGAAGTACTGCGACAGCGCCACCAGCTAATGCTGAAAGTGCGGCATTGGTTTCCCAACCTATAAAAATTATTAGTGCAGCTAAAAGGGCTACAAATCCCTGAAGGCAAATTAATTTTAATGCGGCAAGCCTATACGGGCCTGCTAACTTATTAGTCACTTTTAATTAACCTTTATGACACTCTAATTGTCAGGGTATGAAAACTGGCGAAATTATACTTAATCCTGCCAGTTTTGCAACTTGAGTAGGTGCTTTGTAACACAAAATCGCTGTAAATGTCCCTTTTTAGACATCCAATGAATTAATGGTGGGAATAGTCTTGATTGATACGGTTTAAAATACCGTCTAACTCGTCAAGATTAGTGTAAGAAATAACCAACTTCCCTTTGCCTTTTTTGTTGTAATTTATTTCTACTTTTGCCCCAAGGTTATCAGCAAGTTGTTGCTCTAACTGTTTAACATCTGGGTCTTTTTCTATTACTTCTTTTGCTGGAGCAGGCTCTAAAATAGAGCGCACTAGCTTTTCAGTTTCGCGAACGGTCAATGCTTTTGCAACAGCTAAACGGGCAGCATCCGATTGCACTTCGCCTTCAAGTGCTAATAAGCAACGTGCGTGACCCATTTCAATGTCACCATGCTCTAACAAAATCTTTACATCGTTATTGAGGTTGTTCAAGCGTAACAAGTTAGTCACGGTCGTACGCGATTTACCCACCGCATCAGCTACCTGTTGATGCGTTAACTCAAACTCATTAAGCAAGCGATTAAGTGCTATCGCTTCTTCCATGGCGTTTAAGTCTTCACGCTGAATATTTTCAATTAGGGCAATAGCAACGGCCGCTTCATCGGGTACATCTTTAATAATACAGGGTACAAACTCAAGCTTGGCAATTTGAGCCGCGCGCCAACGACGTTCACCGGCAATAATTTCATAACTGTTATGCGCAACTGGGCGCACAACAATCGGTTGAATTATCCCTTGTGAACGAATTGAACTGGCGAGTTCTTCAAGTGCCTCTTCAGACATGTCTTTACGAGGTTGGTATTTCCCTGAGTGTAAAAGCTCGATCGGTAGTTTTTGTAATTCACTGTTACTAGGCTGCGCTGCATTTTCAACTGCGCTGGTTACGTTAGCATTGTCCTGTTCCTTGCCTTCGTTTGGTGCAGGTTTAGATGAACTTAAAAGCGCATCGAGTCCTCGGCCTAAACCTCGTTTTTTAGCAGACATGTTATTTTTTTACCTCAAAGTTAGGCGACAACGGGAGTTGTTTTTTCTTTTCTGCGTAGCATTTCACCCGCGAGAGCTAAATACGCTTTCGCACCACTTGATGCTCGATCGTAGTACATTGCCGGTGCGCCAAAACTTGGGGCTTCTGCAAGTCGAACATTACGTGGGATCACCGTACGGTATACTTTATCGCCAAAATGTTGTTTTAATTGTTCTGATACATCATTTGCTAGTCGATTACGCGGGTCGTACATAGTACGAAGTATGCCTTCAATCTGTAAGTTAGGATTAACTAACTTAGCAAGTTGCGTAATCGTGTCCATTAATGCGGTTAACCCTTCCAATGCATAATATTCACATTGCATAGGTACTAAAATAGAATCGGCAGCGGCCATGGCATTAACGGTTAACATATTTAAAGAAGGTGGGCAGTCTATAAAAATAAACTCGTACTGATCCTGAATTTTTTCAAGTGCATTGCGTAAGCGTACTTCGCGAGCAAATAATTCCATCAATTTAACTTCTGCAGCGGTCACATCACCGTTTGCAGCAATCATATGATATTCGCCTGAGGTTTCTTTAATAATCACTTCATCAATAGGCTTATCTTCTATGAGCAAGTCATAGATAGTAGGGACGTCACCATATTTGTCGACGCCACTGCCCATGGTCGCATTGCCTTGCGGATCGAGATCTATTAACAGCACTTTACGCTTCGTTGCAGCCATAGATGCAGCGAGATTAACGGCAGTGGTCGTTTTACCTACTCCACCTTTTTGATTTGCTAATGCGATGACTTTTGCCACAGTGTCTCTGATCCCTAGTCTTTAGAAAGAATTATTAAATGTCGTTGTGCATCTAAATCCGGTACTTCTAATGCAATTTTTTGCTCAAACTTAACACCTGTAGGGAGTGAGTCTAATTCCTCACTTGGAAATACCCCTTTAAGTGCAATGAACTTACCTGAATGATCAATTAAGTGCGAGCACCAGTCAATCATATCTTGTAACGATGCAAATGCACGACTTAGTACGCCATCTAATTTAACACTTGGTTGATATTCTTCAACTCTTGACTGCACCGGGGTGACATTATCAAGGCCAAGTTCATGTTTAACATGCATTAAAAAACGTACACGTTTACCTAAACTATCTAATAATACAAACTGCGTTTCAGGTAAGGCAATAGCTAACACTATGCCCGGTAAACCAGGACCTGTGCCAACATCAATATAATGATGACCGGTCAAGTGAGGAGCAACAACTAGGCTATCCATTATATGTTTAACCATCATTTCTTGAGGCAAACGTACCGAGGTTAAGTTATAGGCTTTATTCCACTTATCGAGTAATTCAACATAGCGGACAAGTTGTTGCTGTTGTTTTTGTGTTAGCGCAATATCAGTTTGCGCTAACAAAGTTGTTAATTGTTGCTGTAACACAATGTACCTTTACCGTTACGCAGTTTTGCGTAACAAGCCTTGCTTCTTCAGATACACTAATAATAGCGAAATCGCCGCTGGGGTGATACCAGAAATACGCGAAGCTTGACCAATAGTGTCTGGACGAGCATCAATTAGCTTAGCAACAACCTCATTTGATAAACCAGAGACGGTTTTATAATCAAACTCTTTTGGTAAAATTGTTTCTTCATGACGAAGCTGCTTATTGATCTCATCTTGCTGGCGTGCAATGTAACCTGCGTACTTAGTATGAATTTCAACCTGCTCTAAGGCGGCCTTATTGGTAAACTCAGATCCGAGTCCTTCAATGGCCATCAAGTCGTTATAACGCACTTCAGGTCGGCGTAATAATTCTTCTAAGCTGGCTTCACGCACAAGTGGCGTTTTAAGTAATTCATTTACTTGATCAACAACCGCATGATCTTTATGGATCCAGGTGTCTTTAATACGCTGTTTCTCTTTAGCGATCACTTCCATTTTTTCGTTGAATGCTTGCCAACGTTCATCATTAACTAAACCTAATTCACGGCCTTTTTCAGTTAAACGTATATCAGCGTTATCTTCACGTAGTAACAAACGGTATTCAGCACGGCTAGTAAACATGCGGTACGGTTCTTTTGTACCCAGTGTTGCTAAGTCGTCAATTAATACACCAACATAAGCTTCATCACGACGTGGCGTCCACGACTCTTTGCCTTGCACTTGTAATGCCGCATTCATACCTGCGATCAGACCTTGTGCGCCCGCTTCTTCGTAACCGGTCGTACCATTAATCTGACCAGCAAAAAATAAACCATCAATAAATTTAGTTTCTAATGATTGTTTTAAGTCGCGCGGATCAAAAAAGTCATATTCTATAGCGTAGCCAGGACGACAAATATGTGCATTTTCAAATCCGGTGATCGATTGCACAATTTCTAACTGCACATCGAACGGTAAGCTGGTTGAAATACCGTTAGGATATAACTCGTATGACGTTAAGCCTTCTGGCTCTACAAATATCTGGTGCTTATCTTTATCAGCAAAACGGACAATTTTATCTTCAATAGACGGACAGTAACGTGGGCCTATTCCTTCGATAACACCTGAGTACATAGGTGAGCGATGTAAGTTTTTGCGAATAACATCATGTGTTTTTTCATTGGTGTAAGTGATGTAACACGGAATTTGTTGTGGGTGGTCGCTTTGTTTACCCATAAATGAGAATACCGGTGTTGGTGCATCACCTGGTTGTTCTTCCATTTTAGAAAAATCAACAGTGCGTGCATCAATACGTGGTGGTGTGCCTGTTTTTAAACGATCCACTCTAAATGGAAGTTCGCGTAAACGATCAGCCAATGCAATTGAAGGTGGATCGCCTGCACGGCCACCTTTAAAGTTTTCAAGACCGATATGAATTTGGCCACCTAAGAATGTGCCTACGGTTAGTACTACACTAGGAGCACTGAAACGCAGACCCATTTGGGTAACGACACCAGTTACACGGTTGTTTTCAACAATAAGATCATCACATGATTGTTGAAAAATCTTTAAGTTTTCTTGGTTTTGAAGTGTGTTCTGAATAGCCGCTTTGTACAAAGCACGATCCGCTTGAGCACGAGTAGCTCGTACAGCAGGGCCTTTAGAAGAATTAAGCGTACGGAATTGGATCCCGCCTTTGTCAATAGCCTGAGCCATTGCGCCACCAAGAGCATCAATTTCTTTAACTAAGTGGCCTTTGCCAATGCCACCAATCGCTGGGTTACAAGACATTTGACCAAGGGTATCCATATTGTGAGTCAGCAGCAGGGTATTCATCCCCATACGGGCAGCTGCCAATGCGGCTTCAGTGCCAGCATGTCCACCACCTACTACGATAACGTCAAAATTTTCGTGAAAAATCATTAATGGGATCCTACTTAAATCAAACCAGTAAACTTCAAAAGGGAGCGTATTCTACCTAGAAATTAGCAGAAGATAAATGATTAAACAGTGCTCAAGATCTAAGTAAGTGATCTCTAATAATATAAAGGATCTTTTAAAGAGATCTTTTAATACTATTACTACTACAGATCAGCTTTTCTGTTGATAAGCTTTAGATCATGATTAAAAACATATAATTAGATCGGATCTAAAGGTGTTAATATGATCGGATCTTCAGGCAAATAAGCTCTGATCAAAACAAGCTGTTATACACAGGCCGATCAAGCCTCGATCTTATCCCATGGATAAGCATGGTTAAAAAAGCAGTTTAATCAGTGTTTATCCACAAAATCTTTTAAATTATTAGTAAATTGTGGGTAACTTTATTTATAACTTTTTACTTGATCTTTCTATTTTAGACCTGTTTTTGCTATCCACGAGTCTAACCAAGCTAAGGCCGTATCTTCTGGAAGTGCTTCATCAAGAATATTCAGTTCTAACCGCGGTGCTAACTGTATCGCGCCTTTTTGGCTTAAAAGCGTATCTATATTACGCCCTGCAAGGTTATACGTGTCATAACTGGTATCACCTAAAGCGATGACCGTGTACTTTAAGTGCGATAAATCATCAACTTGAGATAACTCATCAACAAAGTTAATAAGGTTTTCTGGGTAATCACCCGCACCATAGGTTGATGTACAAATTAACCAAATGGTATTTTGCTGATCTATTTCACTAAATTCAGGTTGATCATGTAGTTGGGTATTAATACCTTGGCTATTAAGCGCATCGCTTAGTTGCTCGGCAACGTATTCTGCGGATCCCATTTGACTACCAACGATAAGATTTACTGAACTCATGAATATTTGTGATCACTATTAGTTTTAATTGCCGCCTATGATAGCCCAGTGAGTATAACAGTAAAGTTAAGAGTGCTATTTTGTATAACTATTTTTGTACTTATTTAAGCCTTCACTTAAATGTACTGCTTAACTACTTGATAATTAAAGGTTTAACAAAATATCTTTAAATGTAATCTTCTGATCAAGTTGTTGATAAGGTTGGGGAAAGCTCTGCTTAACTATCAATTAAAGTTGCAGTTTTATTGCTAAGTCATTGATTTTATATTTAGTATTTGCCACCAGCGATTGAAAATAAACGTATAGATGCTTGTTGATCTTAATGTGGATATAAAGCTTGTTGATAACCTTAAATTGGGATCGAAAATAATTTTAAAAAATGATCTATTTAGTCAGATCAGGTTAAATAACCATTATTATTTTTTATAAACAGCCCTTTTTTAATTAAATACAGCTTATTTCCCCATTTTAAAGACGTTTAATTCCTCGCTGAAGCAAAAAAACACGCAATTGTGGATAACTGATCTGCAAAAAAATAAATTTGAGTGATCTAAAGTGAATATTTAACTGAATTTTGCTGGTGGTGTAGACGAACAAAACGTATTTTTTAGTTAAGTTTTGTTTTTATGACTTGATAATACCCCCTATTCAAACATGGATAACCAATGCTATAGCTTCAGTTTTAGAGTGTTTAATAAGCATAACTACAGCTATTTTGTTCTATAAATGAAAACGTTCTAGCCGCTATTAGCTGTGATTATTAGCGCTGTTACATCTTTTATGTACATTATTAAAGGCAATTGAGACTGATATAGGTGTAGATTTAACTGTATTTTTAGTCTGTTTGGTTTTTAAAGTGGATTATTAAAACACAGCTAGGTGAGTTGTTATTGTAAATATTAGGCATGAAAAAGAGCGCCTAAGCGCCCTTAATAAATTATATCGTTACTTATTAATTCGACTATTTACCGATACAGAACGAGCTAAATATTTTGCCAAGTAGATCATCTGAGGTAAATTCACCAGTTATTTCGTTAAGATACTGCTGCGTTAAACGCAGTTCTTCAGCCAAAATTTCACCTGCCACATGCATTTCTAATTGTGTTTTACCGGTATCTAAGTGGTAGGCTGCATGCTCAAGGGCATCTAAGTGACGACGACGCGCCATAAAGCCACCCTCTGTGGCACCATCAAAACCAATACAGGCTTTTAAGTGCTCACGCACTAGTTCTATGCCGTCAGCATTCTTAGCGCTTAAACTGATGACCGGATATTGTTGCTCTTGATCCATACCGACTACATCACCTGATAAATCGGCTTTGTTTCTGATCACGGTCACGCCCATACCTTGGGGTAACTTAGCCATAAATTCTGGCCAAATAGCATGAGGGTCGGTATCGGCTGTATCTGTACCATCAAGCATAAATAAAACGCGATCGGCTTGGTTTATTTCATCCCATGCACGCTCAATACCTATTTGTTCAACGCGATCTGGGCTTTCACGCAGGCCTGCGGTGTCGATTATATGTAGTGGCATACCATCTATATGTATGTGCTCACGAAGTACATCGCGGGTTGTGCCGGCTATTTCAGTTACGATTGCCGCTTCTCGTCCTGCTAATGCATTAAGTAAGCTTGATTTTCCTGCATTAGGACGACCTGCAATAACGACACGCATACCTTCGCGCATTATGCTGCCTTGTCTGGCTTGATTGGTTACGGCATTAAGCTGCTCAATAATAGCATTTAAATCCCCGCCGACTTTTCCGTCTGATAAAAAATCGATTTCTTCATCAGGAAAATCAATAGCGGCTTCTACGTACATCCGCAAGTGAATGACTTTTTCAACTAAGGTTTCTATGTGCTTAGAGAATTGGCCTTGAAGTGACTGTAGGGCGCTTTTAGCCGCTTGCTCACTGGTTGCATTAATTAAGTCGGCGATTGCTTCTGCTTGAGTTAAATCAAGCTTGTCGTTCATAAACGCACGCTCAGAGAATTCACCAGGCTTTGCTAAACGTACACCGTCTATTTTACTAATTTCTTTAAGTAGCATATCAAGCACAACAGGGCCGCCATGGCCTTGAAGTTCGAGTACGTCTTCACCGGTAAATGAGTGTGGGCCGGCAAAGTAAATCGCAATACCTTGGTCAAGTTGCTGACCTGCAAGGGTGTTAAATGGCACATAGTCGGCATAACGAACTTTAGGGACTTTGCCAATTATTTTTTCAGCAACCTGTTTGGCTAGGTTTCCTGAAACGCGAATAATACCAACACCGCCTCGGCCTGGGGCAGTGGCTTGTGCTGCAATTGTATCGTGATTGATCATGCGGTTTATTTGCCAACTTAAATACGTAATGGCGGTATTGTAACCTATCAAATAGGCACTCGCGAATGCTGTTATAAAAAATTGGCAATAAAAAAGGCGACCTAAGTCGCCTTTATATAAGTAGGGAGGATTAATCGCCCCTTACTTTAATACCTTTCTTTTCCATGCCACGGTAGATGATTAACATCTGGACAATAGAGATAAGGTTAGACACTAACCAGTAAAGTACTAAACCAGATGGGAACCATAAGAAGAACACAGAGAAGATAACCGGCATAAAGGTCATCATTTTTTGCTGCATTGGATCGGTAACCGTCATAGGTTGTAGTTTTTGCGTTATAAACATACTCGCACCAAATAAGATTGGTAATACGTAGTATGGGTCTTTCGCAGAAAGGTCAGTTAGCCAAAGTACAAATTCAGCGTGACGAAGTTCTGTAGACTCTAAGAATACATAGAACAAGGCTAAGAAGATTGGCATTTGCAGTAAAATAGGGAAACAGCCACCCATAGGGTTTACTTTTTCTTTACGGTACATTTCCATGGTCGCTTGGCCGAATTTTTGACGATCATCGCCATACTTTTCTTTTAGCGCCTTCATCTTAGGCTGTAACGCACGCATTTTAGCCATTGAGGTGTACTGTGCTTTAGTCAGTGGATACATTAATGTTTTAACGATAATAGTGATGGCAATAATTGCTACACCCCAGTTACCTAAAATGCTGTGTAACCATTTTAATAGCACAAATAACGGCTGAGAGATAAACCATAACCAACCGTAATCAACGGTTAAGTCTAGGTCAGTGTGAATCGCTTCAAGTTTATCTGACTCTTTAGGGCCCATGTAATAAGTTGCAGTAAGTACTTGCTCACTACCAGCTTGAACATTTACCGCTTCGTCTTTAACACCAATAATAGCTGCGTTACTTTTAGTGATTAAACTATAAAGTGTATTCGCTTGATCTTGCATTGGTACCCAAGCACTTACAAAGTAATGCTGAATAAAGGCAACGTAACCACCTTGGGTATTAATGTTTAGGTTTTTATCGGCCATATCTGAAAAACTATACTTTTCGTATGGTTCCTCATCTGTACCGTATGCAGCCCCTAAATAGTTTTGATCAACCATGCTGCCTTTTTCTTGTACGGTACGCTTTATTTGTGTGTAAAGCTGTACTTGTACAGGCGCGCTGGTGGTGTTGTTAACTTTATATTCTAAGCCAACATCATACTGACCCTTTTTGAATACATAAGTCTTAGTAAAGCTTACACCGTTGCTGTCGGTAAATTGCAGTGGAACGCGAAGCTCATCACCTGTTAAGGTGTAAGAGGTTTGCTCTGATTGGTAAGTAGGACGACCATTTGCAGATGCATCTGGGCCATTTAAACCTATTAAACCACTTTGTGAAAAGTATTGTTTACCATCAAACTCACCAAGTAGCATGTAAGGAACATCACTGCCTTTGGTTTCTTTATAATTAATTAAGTCTGTTTCAACAATGTCACCGCCTTTGGTGTCAATTTTAACTTTGAACACGTCAGTTGTAATATCAATGACTGAGCGTTTAGCTAAAGTAGTTGAAGCAGGTAAACCAGAGTCTGATGAAGCTGGAACATAATCATCTGATTCTGGTGAATTTGCTTTTAGTGTTTGTGTAGTGGCACTAGGATCGGCTTTTGGCGTGTTGTAGTCATTATTCCATTCTTGAAATAATAAAAACGACACTAGCATTAGGCCGATGAATAAAAACGTGCGTTGCGATTCCATAACAGCTCTTATTTCTCGTGTTGGTGGTTAATACGGGTTAATTTTTCAGGAACGGGGTCGTCTCCACCTGAATGTAAAGGATGGCATTTTAATATGCGTTTAACTGCGAGCCAACTGCCTTTTACTGCACCATGCAAATTAATTGCTTGAATAGCGTAGCTAGAACAGGTTGGATTAAAACGACAATGCGGACCCAATAGCGGGCTAATCCACTTTTGATAACCGCGGATCAATAAAACTAAACAACGTGTTGGTAACGCAGCAAGTGGTTTAAGTAACCTCATGTTGTACATGCCCCTACGTTATGTTTAGTGAATAGATACCATGTATTTAAAGACTTACTTTAAGATTTTAAACGCATGATTAAAAGGTGAGCTAAAGATACCTTAATTAACCCTGTAATTCTATTGCTATTGAGTTTGTTTAGTCGATTTAGCTGATTTGTTTGGGCGTTTTTTAAATGGTGGCGGTTTAGGGGCACCGGGTTTGCAGCGTTCATTAATTTTACGCCACAACTTTGTTAGTTGTTTGGTTAATTCTTCATTGGACTGTTCATCAATGCCACTTTTTACCATCAACACAATATCTATATTATCGAGAGTATGTTGGTTTAAACGAAAACTTTCGCGAGCAAGACGTTTAATACGGTTTCGTTGACATGCCTTTTTTACACGTTTTTTAGCAACAGTAAGGCCTAACCTAGGTTTTGACTGGTCACTTGGTTTTGCTAATAAAGTAAAGAAAGGAGTTGCAGCCCGAGCGGGTTCATTAAATATGCGAGAGTAATGCGAGGGAGTTAACAGACGTAACTCCCTGCCAAAGCTAAAGTCTTCCACTTATAAATTAAGCAGAAAGAACTTTGCGGCCTTTAGCACGGCGACGAGCTAATACTTTACGGCCATTTACAGTTGCCATACGAGCACGGAAACCGTGTGTACGTTTGCGTTTTAAAACGCTAGGTTGAAAAGTTCTTTTCATAACAATCTCATCCGATCGGTTAAAGTTAAAACATCCTATGCAGGTCGCGATCCTGGCACAGGTGCCATTGCGAGCGCGAGATATTATAGATGAAGTGACGAAAAGTCAATCATAATAGAGCGCGTAAAGCATGTTTATTTGTGATCAATTTTCATGATCCGATAGGATCATCATAAATAAGAAGTTTTCCACAGCCCCTGTATAAAAAGTGAATAAAAGCATGGGAAAAGTAAATTAGATCATAAATTATAGTCGCGATCTGCTGCCAGTTTTGTTATGATCTCTAATCAGGCTTTAAAATAAAAAGCTATTTAAATCAGTCTGTTATTATATTTATACATCGATATCAACAATTTTATAAAAATCAATCTTTTACTTGTGGATAAAGTGCATTCATAATAGTCGGTCTTGGGCTGCTTATTGAGCCATTTAAACGCAATACAGGTGTGATTTTTGAATCATTATTGATGTGCGGGAATAAAAATTATATCTCTGGGAGTTTTACTGTGTATCTGTCGGTTTGGCAAAGTTGTTTATATGTATTGCAAGATGAATTGCCTTCGCAGCAATTTAGTATGTGGGTCAGACCACTTCAAGCAGAAAGTACCGAAGATACCTTGACGATTTATGCACCTAATCGTTTTGTACTTGATTGGGTAAGAGAAAAATACCTAAATAGAATAAATGAGTTACTGGTTGAAATTTGTGGTGTAGAAGCCCCTGAATTACGCTTTGATGTAGGCAGCAAGCCGCTATTAAATGCACAAGCTCAAGCTGCGCCGGTAGTTGAAACACAATCAGCACCAAGTACGCAAGCAACGGCAAAACAACAACCACGAGAACAAAAACCAGTTGTTGAGCCCGCTCCTAAATCGGGTTATAAATCAAACATTAAAGAAAACTATACCTTTGACAGTTTTGTTGAGGGTAAATCTAACCAATTAGCAAAAGCGGCTGCCACTCAGGTAGCAGATAATCCTGGCTCTGCATTTAATCCTGTTTTTATATACGGTGGTACGGGCTTAGGTAAAACGCATTTATTACATGCGGTAGGCAACGGTATTATGGCCAATAAGCCAGATGCTAAAATTGTCTACATGCATTCAGAACGCTTTGTGCAAGACATGGTTAAAGCACTGCAAAATAATGCGATCGAAGAGTTTAAGCGTTATTACCGCAGTGTTGATGCACTCATGATTGATGACATTCAATTTTTTGCTAATAAAGAACGTTCACAAGAAGAGTTCTTTCATACCTTTAATGCATTATTAGAAGGTAACCAGCAAATTATTTTAACCTCTGACCGTTATCCTAAAGAGATAGAAGGGGTTGAAGATCGCCTTAAATCTCGTTTTGGTTGGGGATTAACTATCGCGATTGAGCCGCCAGAGCTTGAAACACGCGTTGCCATTTTGATGAAAAAAGCCCAGCAAAGTAAAATTAATTTACCGCATGAAGTGGCATTTTTTATCGCTAAAAAATTACGTTCAAACGTACGTGAACTTGAAGGGGCTTTAAACCGTGTAATTGCTAATGCAAACTTTACCGGCCGCCCAATTTCTATCGACTTTGTAAAAGAAGCACTGCGTGATTTACTCGCACTGCAAGATAAACTAGTCACCATAGACAATATTCAACGTACGGTAGCAGAATACTATAGAATACGTGTGTCTGATTTACTGTCTAAGCGCCGCAGCCGCTCTATAGCAAGGCCGCGCCAAGTTGCCATGGCATTATCTAAAGAACTCACTAATCACAGCTTACCTGAGATTGGGGATGCCTTTGGTGGGCGTGACCATACAACAGTACTGCACGCGTGTCGCAAAGTTAAATCATTACGTGACGAAAGCCACGAGATTAAAGAAGATTACCAAAATTTAATAAGAACATTGTCATCTTAGGGCTGACTTTATTATGCAAATAACAATATCAAGAGAACAATTTTTAAAACCATTGGTGCAAGTATCGGGTGCCATAGAGCGTAAGCATACGTTACCTATTTTATCTAACGTATTACTCGTGGTAGAAAATGGCCAGCTTTCAATGACAGGGACCGACCTTGAAATTGAATTAGTGGCGAGCGTGTTTGTAGGTGATGATGTTGCCGATACCAAGCTCACATTACCGGCTAAAAAATTACTCGATATTTGTAAAAGTTTACCGGATGGTTCTGATCTTACATTAAGCTTACAAGATCATCAGTTACTTTTAACCAGTGGTAAAAGTCGTTTTTCATTGACCACATTAGCGGCTGAAGATTTTCCTAATTTAGAGCAGTGGGATGGTGAGGTTGAATTTCAACTAACGCGTTTAGAGTTACGTAAATTACTTGAAAGCACGCACTTTTCAATGGCAAACCAAGATGTACGTTATTACTTAAACGGCATGTCGTTTGAAGTTGATAACAGCGATATAAAAACAGTCGCCACTGATGGGCACCGTTTAGCGATTGCACAAAAGCAACTAGGTCAGTCATTAAATACACAGCGCCAATTAATTATACCGCGCAAAGGCGTGCAAGAAATTATGCGCCTAATGGTTGCTGATCAAGAGCTGGTAACTATTCAGTTTGGTGCCAACCACATTCGTATTATTGATATTGAATTTACCTTTACGAGTAAATTAGTTGATGGTCGATTCCCTGATTACCGTCGTGTTTTACCGCGCGGTGGCGATAAGGTAATTACCGCGAATCGTGAATGGCTTCGTAATGCTTTTCAGCGTGTGTCGATTTTATCGAATGAAAAGTTTCGTGGTGTACGCTTAAATTTATCAAATGGTTTATTAAAAATTACAGCCAACAACCCAGAGCAAGAGCAAGCTGAAGAAGTGGTTGAAGTAATGTACGAGGGCGATGACCTAGAAATTGGGTTTAATGTGTCTTACGTGCTTGATGTATTAAATACATTAAAAACTGAAGATGTGTTATTTACACTTGCCGATTCAAATAGCAGTGCACTAATAGAAGGTGCAGGCGATGAAGAAGCGATGTACGTCGTTATGCCTATGCGTTTATAAGATTATAAATACATAATGAGCTTAAGTCATTTGAGCCTCAAATATTTTCGTAATATTGAGGCGCTGACGCTAGAACCAGTTAATGGCGTTAATATAATTTATGGTGAAAACGGCAGCGGAAAAACCAGCCTTTTAGAGGCTATATATTACCTTTCTCACGGCAAATCTTTTCGAACTTCTAAACATAAAAGTATTATTGCACACCAGCAAGATCAGTTTGTTATTCATGGCCGCAAAGCGTTATACGATTTATCTATCCCTATTGGTATTAGTAAAACCCAAGCGGGTGAAACCAATTTAAAAATCCAGGGTAAGGCGAGTCGAAAAGTATCTGAACTTGCCCAGTTAATGCCGGTACAAATAATAACACCAGAAAGCTACTCGCTATTTTTTGGCGGTCCTAAGGAGCGCAGAAAGTTTTTAGACTTAGGTTTGTTCCACGTGGAACATGAGTTTTTTTTCTTATGGCAATCGTTTAATAAAGTGCTTAAACAACGCAACGCCTTATTAAAATCTAAGCCTAAGAATTATTTTGACCAAATCAAGTTTTGGGACAAAGAATTTGTTAGACTGGCAGAACAAATAAATAAATTAAGAATCGCGTATATAACTAGGTTTAAGCAGCAATTTTTTGATAAAATGTGTGCAGAATTAACGCTAATACGCGATTTAGAAATTAGCTTCAATGCGGGCTGGAAAGAGAGTGAATCTCTTTGTGATGCGTTAGAGCAAAGTTTTGAGCGAGATGCTCGCCAAGGCTTTACAAGTAAAGGCCCTCATAAGGCTGATTTTAGTTTTAGTGTCGCTGGCAGCAGTGTTGAGAATGTATTCTCACGCGGGCAATTAAAGTTATTGTTGTATGCGTTAAAAGTAACGCAAAATAGCTTAATTGAGTCAGAGACAGATAAGCAATCTATATTGCTAATAGATGATCTACCTTCAGAACTAAGCGAAGATACAAAAGAGAAAGTGGGCCAGTTATTGACTCACTGTAGTTCTCAAATATTTATTTCTTCAATTTTATCTGAAAGTATTTCTGCTGTGGTGGAACCCATGCAACGAGAACTAAAAATGTTCCACGTGAAACATGGCAACCTAATAACAAGATAAGTGGGATTAACCATGTCTGAGAATTATGATTCGTCGAGTATTAAAGTACTTAAAGGATTAGATGCAGTAAGAAAGCGTCCTGGTATGTATATAGGGGACACCGATGATGGTACGGGCTTACACCACATGGTGTTTGAGGTCGTTGATAACTCTATCGATGAGGCCTTAGCAGGTCACTGTGATGATATATTTGTCACAATTCACTTAGACGGTTCGGTATCTGTAAGAGATAACGGCCGTGGTATTCCTACTTCTATACATGAAGAAGAAGGTGTATCTGCAGCTGAAGTAATTATGACGGTGCTACACGCTGGTGGTAAGTTTGATGATAACTCTTATAAAGTATCAGGTGGCTTGCACGGTGTTGGTGTATCGGTAGTAAATGCATTATCAGAAAAATTAAAACTAACTATTCGTCGTGAAGGTAAACTTTACGAGCAGTTTTACACTATGGGTGTTCCAGATGCACCACTTGCAGCTATTGGTGATTCTGAAACAACCGGTACTGAGTTACGCTTTTGGCCAAGTGGCGAAACGTTCACTAACCTAGATTTCCATTACGATATTTTAGCTAAGCGTTTACGCGAGTTATCGTTTTTGAACTCAGGTGTGAGCATCATTTTAAATGATGAGCGCGAAGAAAATAAGAGTGACCATTTTAAATACGAAGGTGGTATTAGAGCATTCGTTGAATACTTAAACCGCAATAAAACACCAGTACATAAAGGGGTGTTCCATTTTACTCACGAGCGTGAAGAAGATGGTATAAGTGTAGAAGTATCAATGCAGTGGAATGATGCGTTCCAAGAAAATATTTACTGTTTTACTAATAACATCCCACAACGTGATGGTGGTACTCACTTAGCTGGTTTTAGATCTGCGCTAACACGTACGCTTAATAACTACATGGAAAAAGAAGGCTTTAACAAAAAGGCTAAAACAACAAGTAACGCAACGGGCGATGATGCGCGTGAAGGCTTAACGGCAGTTGTGAGTGTTAAAGTTCCTGATCCTAAATTCTCATCACAGACTAAAGACAAGCTAGTATCTAGTGAAGTTAAGTCTGCTGTAGAGCAAGCAATGGCTGAAAAATTCACTGAGTTTTTATTAGAAAACCCAATGGATGCAAAAATTGTTGTTGGCAAAATTATTGATGCAGCACGCGCGCGTGAAGCCGCTCGTAAAGCACGTGAAATGACACGCCGTAAAGGTGCTATGGATTTAGCTGGTTTACCGGGCAAACTAGCGGATTGCCAAGAAAAAGATCCAGCCCAATCTGAACTATACATAGTGGAGGGTGACTCAGCTGGCGGTTCAGCCAAGCAGGGTCGTAACCGTAAGAATCAAGCGATTCTTCCGCTTAAAGGTAAAATCTTAAACGTAGAAAAAGCACGTTTTGATAAAATGCTTTCTTCACAAGAAGTGGCAACGCTAATTACTGCATTAGGTTGTGGTATTGGCCGTGACGAATATAACCCAGAAAAACTACGTTACCACCGTATCATCATCATGACCGATGCCGACGTGGATGGCTCTCACATTCGTACCTTGCTACTAACGTTCTTCTACCGTCAAATGCCGGAAATTGTTGAACGTGGTTACATTTATATTGCTCAGCCACCTCTTTATAAAGTGAAAAAAGGTAAGCAAGAGCGTTATATTAAAGATGACCCTGCATTAGTTGATTACCTTACATCTTTAGCGCTAAGTAATGCTGCTCTTTACACGAGTGATAGTGCAGAAGCGGTTGATGGTGAAGCGTTAGAAGCAATCGTTCATGATTACCAAAACACGGTTAAAGTTATCGAGCGCTTAAAGCGTAAGTATCCAAACACAGTGATGAACCGTTTGATTTACCAAGGCGAGCTGAAAAAAGAAGACCTTTCAGACGAGGCTAAGGTAATTGCTTGGACCAAAGAGCTTGTTGATGGCTTAGTTGCGCGTGATGAAGATGCAACTATTTTCCACGCAGGTACTGAACACGATACAGAGCGTAATTTATATTACCCTGTTGTGAATATTCGTCAGCATGGTGTGGATAAAGCACACGTACTTCATTATGACTTTATTACATCAAGAGACTACCAACGCATTGCTGTAACAGGTAAAAACATTGCAAATATCATCACAGAGGGTGCTTACATCCAACGTGGTGAGAAAACAAAACCTGTTGATAACTTTGTGGATGCATTGGAATGGTTGATCGCAGAGTCTAAGCGCGGGATCTACATTCAACGCTATAAAGGATTGGGTGAAATGAACCCAAATCAGCTTTGGGAAACCACCATGGATCCAAGCGCACGCCGTATGTTGCAAGTAACAATTGAAGATGCTGTTGCAGCGGATCAATTATTTGCCACATTAATGGGCGATCAAGTTGAGCCGCGTCGTGAGTTTATTGAAACGAACGCACTGCGTGTGGTTAACTTAGACGTATAAAACATTATAGTAATCACAAAAAAGGAGCCTTAGGCTCCTTTTTTATTTTTTCAAACGCACAAACTGCTTAAAACCTGAGTGTGCACAAGGTATACTGAGGGTAATTTTCACGCTACTTCTCAGATAGTAAAAAGCCAAATATGCAAAAATATGACGTTAAAACCTTTCAAGGTTTGATCCTGGCTTTACAGGATTATTGGGCACAGCAAGGCTGTGTCATTATTCAACCACTTGACATGGAAGTGGGCGCAGGGACATTTCACCCGCAAACATTTTTAAAATCAATTGGCCCAGAGCCAATGTCGAGCGCTTACGTTCAACCGTGTCGTCGACCTACCGATGGCCGTTACGGTGAGAATCCAAACCGCTTACAACATTACTACCAATTCCAAGTTGTGTTAAAACCATCGCCAGATAATATTCAAGAGCTTTACTTAGGCTCTTTAGCGGCGATGGGTATTGATACCCTAACTGACGAAGTTCGCTTTGTAGAAGATAACTGGGAATCACCTACATTAGGTGCGTGGGGCCTAGGTTGGGAAATTTGGTTAAACGGCATGGAGGTAACGCAGTTTACCTACTTCCAGCAAGTGGGCGGTTTAGAATGCTCACCGGTAACGGGCGAGATTACTTACGGCCTAGAGCGTTTAGCAATGTACATTCAAGGCGTAGATAGCATTTACGACCTAGTATGGGCTGACGGTCCATTTGGGCGCGTAACTTACGGTGATGTGTTCCATCAAAATGAAGTTGAGCAATCAACCTATAACTTTGAACATGCAAACGTAGCCGACTTATTTGAACAGTTTGATAAATGTGAAGCTGAGAGCCAAAAGCTAATTGAAGCAAGCCTACCATTACCAGCCTACGAGCAAGTAATGAAAGCATCGCACGCATTTAACTTATTAGACGCACGTCATGCTATTTCAGTAACTGAGCGTCAACGTTATATTTTACGCGTTCGTGCATTATCAAAAGCGTGTGCACAAAGTTATTACGATGCACGTGAAGCGCTTGGTTTCCCGCTGTGTAAGGATAAGTAAGCATGTCAGCAGAAAATTTATTAGTAGAAATTGGCACCGAAGAGTTGCCACCAAAAGCACTTCGTAAATTAGCCGAAGCCTTTGCTGCAAACTTAACAGCAGAATTAGAAAGTCTAGAACTAGGTCATCAAGGTGTGAACTGGTATGCATCGCCACGTCGTTTAGGTTTACAAGTAAAAGCACTTGAAGCTAAACAACAAGACAAAGAAGTTGAAAAACGCGGCCCAGCAACTAAAGCCGCTTTTGATGCTGAGGGTAACCCAACTAAAGCAGCTATGGGTTGGGCTCGTGGTTGTGGAATTGAAGTAAAAGATGCGCAAACACTCGAAACCGATAAAGGCGCATGGTTATTACATATTGCTAAAGTAGCAGGGCAAGAAACCAAATTACTAATGGCTGATGCAATTAGTAAAGCGCTTGCTAAATTACCTATTCCTAAACCAATGCGTTGGGGGGCGAATAAAACACAATTTATTCGCCCTGTGCATACCGTGACTATTTTACTGGGTAGTGAACTTGTTGAAGGTGAAATTCTTGGTAAGCAAGTGAGCAATCAATTGCAAGGCCATCGTTTTCATCACCCTGAAAAAATTAGCATTAACCATGCTGATGAGGTGTTTGACGTACTTAAATCAGCTTACGTTATTGCTGACTACGAACAGCGTAAAGCACAGATTCGCGCGCAAATAGAAGACGCAGCCAAAGCAGTTAATGCCGTTGTTGCTATGGATGAAGACTTACTTGAAGAAGTTACTTCACTGGTAGAATGGCCAGTAACCCTAACAGCCACATTTGAAGAAGCATTTTTAGATGTACCTGCTGAAGCGCTTATTTACACCATGAAGGATGATCAGAAATACTTTCCGTTATTAGATCAAAACGGCAAACTTTTAAATAAGTTTTTGTTTGTTTCAAACATCGAAAGTAAAGATCCAAGTGTGGTTATTTCTGGTAACGAAAAAGTAGTGCGCCCGCGTTTAGCTGATGCGCAGTTCTTCTTTGAAACAGATAAAAAGAAAACATTAGAAAGCCGTTTAGAATCTCTTGATAGCGTATTATTCCAAAAACAACTTGGTACGCTTAAAGATAAGTCACAGCGTATTAGTGAACTGGCAGGTTACATTGCAGAGCAACTTGGTGCCGACAAAGCACTGGCAGCTCGCGCTGGCTTATTAAGTAAAACTGACTTAATGACCGAAATGGTAATGGAATTTACCGACGTACAAGGTGTAATGGGAATGCATTACGCGCGTCACGATGGTGAAGCAGAAGAAGTCGCAGTGGCACAAAACGAGCAATATATGCCACGTTTTGCCGGTGACAACTTACCAACTAATGTGATCAGCTGTGCAGTCGCCATTGCCGATAAGTTTGATACGCTGGTGGGTATTTTTGGTATAGGCCAAGCACCAAAGGGTGATAAAGACCCATTTGCACTTCGTCGTGCTGCTATTGGTGCATTACGTATCATGGTAGAAAAACAGCTACCGCTTGATATTTTAGACCTGGTTGCTAAATCACAAACTCTGTTTGGTGAAAAGCTGACTAACCTAAATGTATCAACAGATGTGTTTGACTTTATGCTAGGGCGTTTCCGTGCTTGGTATCAAGATGAAGGCATTGAGGTAGATGTAATTCAAGCGGTACTTGCGCGCCGTCCAACGAAGCCTGTTGATTTTGATCGCCGGGTTAAAGCCGTGAGCCATTTCCGTACGTTAGACGCCGCAGAATCGCTTGCAGCCGCTAATAAGCGTGTAAGTAATATTCTGGCTAAAAACAACATTACAACGCAAGGTGATGTTGAACAGAGCTTACTAAGTGACGACGCAGAAAAAGTACTGGCTTCTCAAGTTGCAAAATTTGCTACCGACTTAGCGCCACTGTACAGCGATGGAAACTACCAAGAGGCATTAAGCCAATTAGCTGGCATTCGTGACAGTGTTGATAACTTTTTTGACAATGTCATGGTTATGGCCGACGATGAAGCTGTAAAGCAAAATCGCCTCGCACTATTAAGCCAGTTAAGCCGCTTATTTTTAGATATTGCAGATATATCTGTACTACAAAAATAACACCGCTTAAGCCAATAAAAAGCCAGCGTATTGCTGGCTTTTTAGTTTTAACAGAACGAAGGATACCCATTAATGATGCCAATGAAACGAATTTTAACACTTGCCATAGCCGGCTTACTCACAGCGTGTACTAGCCAAGTGTCTATTAACGACGTACTGCCTCAGCAAGAGCTGGATAAAACAGTTTACCTAAGAGGCGATTTTACGCTTTGGGATGCAGAGCCTCAGTACCAGTTTATGCCAGTAGGCGGCGCGCTTTACCAAGCAGAAGTTAAATTTAGCACCCCAGGTAAAGTGTACGAATTTAAAATAGCCGATGCCGATTTTAGTGAAGGCTACAACTGCGGCTACAGCGATGCCCAACCAGCAGGGCAAAAACTAACGCTCGGCCAACCCGTACTTGCAGACTGTAATACTATTTATAACTACTTTAGCTACACGCCAGCGATAAAAGGCACCTACATAGTAAGTATTGATTACAGTGATTACGATAAGCCACAAGTGACGATTACTAAGAAATAGCTGTTAGTTGGGAGCTGTCAGCTTTTTGTTGCCCGAGTGGGCTTATAGATTTGCGACAAGGACGTTAATATGAAATTGAGCCTTTGGATTAAGGGGTAGTACATTGGATAATTATATAGAGTACTGCTATCTAGAAAATGATAAGCCCAGATTTGAACGAAGTAAGCTAACTGAATCAGACTCAAATGAGTGCTTAAAAAAATATAGAGTATTCTCAAGAAAACTTGAGATAGAAAATTTATTTGATGTTTTGATAGAGGAAGTTAAAACATTCAAATCATTGCTTACTATGGCTCAGCTCTCACAAGAGTTTTCACGTTTCTCTGAGGTACATGCTTATATAGAAAATCAAAAAGCCCGTACTAAATTAAATATCTCCTATCTAAACATTTTGAATACTGGAAAATTAGTTTTAGATCGGTTGTACATTGAACGTGATAAGTTTTCGATAATTAATGATATTGATCAATCATTATTACCTGAATTATTGATAGAAAGAGAGAAGATCTTTAAAGAGAATCAGTATTATGTTCTATGCTGTAATTTGAGAAATTTATGCCAACATAAAATGTTACCCGTAAATAGGCTAACTTTAAAATATCCATCTATAAGTAAACATGGAAATGGAGTAATAACAAAGTTTCAGATTCCACTCGTATTATCGGTAATGGAAGAGAAAGAAAGGATAAAGTTGTTAAAGGGGTTAAACTCTGCATTTAAAGATGAGCTCTTAAATTCTGATTTAGTTGACCTCAACAGAGCGATAGATGGTTATTTTGAAGGGATTTTTGATTTAATGATTAAACTACGCACTTTGGTGGATAAGTCAGTAACTGAGGCTGAAGACTATTTTAGTAAGTTACTTGATCAAAATATAGACTTAAACATGAATCGACTCTTGGGCCCACCAGCATTAGTAGTTAACAATGAAAAGAAATTTCACTTGGATTTTGAGTGGTTCCGAGTGGCTCATTATTTAGAAGAGAAAAATAATTCTCACTTCAAAAGCAGTAATTTAATTAGAACGCAGTATTTGAGCAATGAACCTTAAAGCCCTTTCTTCACCACATACCTATACGGTGCTTCATCGGCATCTTTAGCCACCAGCGTGTGATCCATAAATGTACAAAAACTTGGAATATCGCGAGTGGTTGATGGGTCATCAGCGGTAATTAATAACGTTTCACCGTCGTTCATCTTACGAATTGCAGCGCGTAACATCATTACAGGTTCTGGGCAGCGTAGGCCTATGGCGTCTAATTGGTGATCGGGATTATCAAAGCTCATAAAAAGTTACCTGTAATAATAGTCGCGGCTTGGTTAGGTCGGGTAGTTTAGCGCAATTAATCTGTTTGGTTAACTGTTTTGCATATAACGGGTAAGCGTAATACATTAAAAAATAATCTGGTTTAAATTTAATACACCCGATCACATTATTCATATCGGCTATAAGCTGGTGGCATAAAAAAAGGCGAACTAACTTGCGCTAGTTCGCCTTTTAATCACCAAGATGGTTTTACATGTTAAAAACTAATTAGTCTTGAACACGTTCAAATACAGTGGCAATGCCTTGGCCTAAACCAATACACATAGTTGCCAAACCGTATTTTGCGTTTTTGTCTTCCATTAAGTGAATAAGCGAGGTGCTAATACGTGAACCCGAACAACCCAGAGGGTGACCAAGTGCGATAGCGCCGCCGTTTAAATTCACTTTTTCGTCAACCACGTCTGCTAAACCTAGGTCTTTAAGTACAGGCAGTGATTGTGCTGCGAATGCTTCGTTAAGTTCAGCAACATCGATGTCATCAATGGTAATACCGGCTTGTGCTAATGCTTTTTTACTTGCAGGTACTGGGCCGTAACCCATGATTGATGGATCGCAACCGGCAACAGCCATAGCGCGAATACGTGCACGAATTGGTAAGCCCAGTTCTTTTGCTTTTTCTTCGCTCATTACTAACATAGCTGATGCGCCGTCAGAAAGTGCAGAAGATGTACCCGCAGTAACAGAACCCGTAGCAGGGTTAAATACTGGACGTAGCTGCGATAAACCTTCAACCGTTGTTTCAGGGCGAATTACTTCATCATCTTCAACAAGAATAAGTGAACCTTCAGCATCGTGACCTTCCATTGCTAAAATTTCGCGGCGGAAACGGCCTTCAACAGTCGCTGCATGTGCGCGTTGATGCGAGCGGTAAGCAAATTCATCTTGTTGCTCACGGCTAATACCGTGAATAGTAGCAAGGTACTCAGCGGTTAAACCCATAGAGCCAGATGCTTGTGCAATTGATGTAGCTAAGCCTGGGTGAAAGTCGTTACCGTGAGTCATAGGTACGTGACCCATGTGCTCAACGCCACCAATTAGATATGTGTCGCCAGCGCCAGTCATAATTGCGCGAGCAGCGTCATGCAATGCTTGCATTGATGAGCCACATAAACGGTTAACTGTGGTTGCTGGCACTGAATGTGGAATGCCTGCAAGTAGAGATGCGTTACGTGCAACGTTAAAGCCTTGCTCTAATGTTTGCTGTACACAGCCCCAATAAATATCGTCAATTGACGCAGGGTCAACTGCTGGATTACGTTCTAATAAGCCTTTCATTAAATGAGCGCTTAAGTCTTCCGCACGTTTGTTTTTAAATACGCCGCCTTTTGAGCGACCCATTGGTGTGCGGATACAATCTACAATTACTGGATTATTCATGATATTAACCTTCCACCTTATAGAAAACACGGCCTTCTTCAGCCCACTTGCGAGTTTGCTCTGATACTTGGTAAATCGCACCTAGGTGAGCGTATTTGTCAGCAGTTGCTACAAAGTTAGCTAAACCTGTTTGATCTAAGTAACGGAACGCGCCGCCTCTAAATGGAGGGAAACCAACACCGTATACAAGTGCCATATCAGCTTCTTGAGGAGAAGCAACAATGCCTTCTTGTAAACAAAGTAGTACTTCGTTGATCATTGGGATCATACAACGGTCAATGATTTCTTGTTTATCAAATTCTTTTGGTGCGTCTGTAATTGGTGCAAGTAGTTCAATCGCTGTTTGGTCATGTGATTTTTTAAGACGACCGCGACGATCTGTTTCGTACTTATAGAAACCTGCTTTGTTCTTTTGACCAAAACGTTTTTCGTTAGCAAAAACAGTCACTGGGTCTTTATCTGCACGTGCCATACGCTCAGGGAAACCGTCTGCCATTACGCCAGTACAATGATAAGCCGTATCAATACCTACAACATCAAGTAGGTACGCCGGGCCCATAGGCCAACCAAATACGTTTTCCATTACTTTATCTACTTTTGCAAAGTTAGCGCCTTCAACCACTAATTTGCTAAAGCCAGCAAAGTAAGGGAATAAAACACGGTTTACAAAAAAGCCTGGGCAATCGTTAACAACAATCGGTGACTTACCTAGTTTAAGTGCGTAATCAACCACGGCATTAATCGTTTTATCTGAGGTTTTTGCACCACGGATAATTTCTACTAATGGCATTTTTGGTACTGGGTTGAAAAAGTGCATACCACAGAAGTTTTCTGGCTTTTCAAGCGCTTCTGCAAGTAGGTCGATACAAATAGTCGATGTGTTTGACGTAAGTACCGTGCCTTCTGGCATATTCTTTTCAAGATCAGCAAGTACAGCTTGCTTCACTTTAGGGTTTTCTACTACGGCTTCAACAATGATGTTGGCGTTTTGTAGGTCTGCATCGTTAAGCGTTGGTTTGATTTTGCTAAGCGTTGCTAGCATTTTTTCCATCGGCATGTGGCCGCGCTTCACTTTTGCACCTAATAGTTTAGAAGCTTCACCCATACCTAAATCTAGCGCATCCTGTTGGATGTCTTTCATTATGATTGGTGTGCCTTTATAAGCAGACTGGTATGCAATACCGCCACCCATAATACCTGCGCCTAATACTGCCGCTTGTTTAATTTCTACATCGCTGTGTTTAGCAAATTTACGTGCTTTACCTTTAATGTATTGGTCTGCTAAAAAGATACCCGTTTGAGCAGCTGCTTCACTAGTACGTGCTAGTTTTGCAAAGTTGGCATTTTCAATTGCCATTGCTTCGGCGCGAGAGCTGTTTGCTGCTGCTTTAATAGTGCGAACTGCCATAACTGGAGCAGGATAGTGGCCTTTAGTTTTACCCATTACCATACCTTCTGCCATTGCAAAGCTCATGCCTTGCTCAACACGGTTTAATTTAAGCGGTTGTAATTTTACAGCACGTTTTGCTTGCCAATCTAGCTTGCCAGCAATCGCTAATTCTAGTGTTGCTAAACTTGACTCTTGTAGTTTGTTGGCACTAACTACCGCGTCAAATGCACCTACTTTAAGGGCGTCAGCAGCGCGATTTTCGTTACCTGTGGTGATCCACATCATCGCGTTATCGGCACCAATAATGCGCGGAAGGCGCACTGTACCGCCAAAACCAGGCATTATGCCTAATTTAACTTCTGGTAAGCCCATTTTTGCTGAGTCACTTGCAACACGATAATCGGTAGCAAGTGCCCACTCACAGCCGCCGCCAAGCGCCAAGCCGTTTATAACACTGAGTGTTGGGAATGGTAAGTCTTCAATTGCATCAAAAACGTCAGTTGCATTTTTGATCCACGTTACTAATTCTGCTTCAGGCTTAGTAAAAGTAGGTAAAAATTCGAAGATATCGGCACCAATAATAAAGTGGTCTTTATCACTGGTAAAAATCATGCCTTTAATATCAGTGTTAGCGGCTAATTCTTTTAATGCTGCCGCGCAATCTGAAAGAGTTTGTTGAGATAATGTGTTTACAGAACCTGTAGCACAAAACTTAAACTCGGCGATGTTTTCCTTCACGAAGCTAACTTCAAAGGAATCGCTTTTATATAACATTATTATTCTCCCTAGTTGATGAACTAAGACTGGTACGATGAGTTCATATTCAGACCAGTGTGCTTGCTTTAATTTAAAAATGCAACGAAAAATTTATCTTGGTTACAAACGTCTGGTTAAAATATAGCTGGTTTGGTGCTAAGGTGGGTTTGAAAGTTTTTTTTATTCATTTTATTGCGCTGTCTTGGTGTTTATAGCTTGGGTTTTATCAAAGTAAATAAAATAGAGTTACAGTGCCTGCGCTGTTTTTTATTTACCCATAGCCACACTCTTGTCAGCCTTGAAGGTAACTATGCCCTAAAGGACATTATGAAAAAATATTTATTAAGCGTAGCGGCAGCGACTCTATTTTTATCTTTTCCCTCTGCCAACGCAAATACCGAACTTGATGCATTTTTAGATGCAGAAAAACAAGCCCGCTATGGCGATTACAATAGCTTTAAAGAAGCGGTAGACTCATTGTCTCACCCACTTAAGCCCTATGTAGAAAAAGCCTATTGGCAGCGCTACCCCAGTTTAAAACACCAAACAGAAATAGAAAACTTCCTCACTATTTATGAACACACGCCATTAGAGTGGCCAGTGCGCAAAGCATGGTTAAATTATTTAAAGCGCAGAAATAAAAAAGCAGCATTTATTAAAAACTACCGTGAAACCTCTGACACTGAGCTTAGTTGTACCCATCTTAGTTATCAGCTTGACTTAGGAGCGCCTAAAAAAGCAATACTCAATCAGGTAACCGACATTTGGACGGTAGGCGAGTCACAACCTAGTGAATGTGACGGGCTTTTTCAGCGCTGGCGACAAAATGGTTATTTAACCCCTGATGTTGTGTGGCAGCGTGTTACTTTAGCGGCACAAGGGGGCTCTTATCGTTTATTGCCTTATTTAAAAACCTTATTGCCAGCTAAGGAGCGTTATTTAGCTGATTTATATTCCAAGGTAAGGCGCGATCCTAGTGCTGCTGCAGGCCTTTACCGCTATAAACGTAAAACAGCCAAAGAAGGGGAAATAGCGCTTTATGGTATTAAGCGTTTAATTTGGCGTGATAAAGAGCTGGCATTAAAGGCGTGGCAAAAAATTGAAGGCATGTTTGATTTTGCTGATGATGAAAAGGCGGAGGTATATTATACCTTTGCGCTGTCGTTAGCGTCGAGCGGCCATAGCCAGGCGAGCTTTTATTTAAATAAAGTCCCTAAAGCGCGTCAAGACCGTAAATTAATGCAATGGCAACTAGCCAATATGCTTAAAACTCAAGATTGGGAAGGCATTGCGGCATTTTTTACCGGTAAAGAAAATCTTAGCTTAGGGCAACAGTATTGGCTTGCATATAGTTATGACAAACGCGCAGATCATGAAAAAGCTAAGGCAATTTGGAGCAAGGTAGCCGCTAACCGTGATTATTACGGTTTTTTAGCCGCTGCTCGCTTAGGGTTACCGGTTGATTTAAATGAGCTACCAGTCAATGTAAATCAAGCCTTAGTGACAAAAGTCAGTAATGCACCAGGCTTTAAGCGTGCTAAGGCACTATATGAACTTGAGCGCTTTACTGCGGCTCGACGTGAGTGGAATTATTTAACCAACACTTCTGAAGATGATGAAAAGCTAGCAGCGTCAGTACTTGCGGCAGAACTTGATTGGTTTGATAGTACAATATTTACCCTAGCAAAAATAAAAGCATGGGATTATGTTGATTTGCGTTTTCCATTTGCGTTTCAAGACATGTTTGAGCGCTACAGTAATCGTAGCAAAATAGATTTAACTTGGAGTATCGCTATTGCGCGTCGAGAAAGCTCATTTGCACCTGATGCCCGTTCTCATGCAAATGCACGCGGGTTAATGCAGTTATTACCAAGCACCGCAAAATATATTAACAAAGGCGATGTATCTAGCCGTCGCTTGTATCAGCCAAAAACCAATATTCGACTTGGTACCCGTTATTTACAGTATTTAAAAAAGAAAAATCACGGTAACGAGGTGTTGGCAACAGCATCCTATAACGCCGGGTATCACCGAATTAAGCGTTGGCTACCAGAGGAAGCGATGCCCGCAGAGCTATGGGTTGAGCTTATTCCATATAGAGAAACTCGAGACTACGTAAAAAACGTATTTGCGTATCGGCAGGTTTATCACACTCGCCTTGGCCGAGAGGGTAACTTACTCGCGCCACTATTAGAGATGACCATGGGCGGGTAGTAAAAATAAATCTACAATAGCAAGAGGGATATTTACACAGTAACTATCCCTCTTTTTTGAGCGCTTTGTTTATAAGTGGTAGACTCAGAGCAAGTTAAATTTAACAGATGGGTTTATTATGGAAAAATTAGCCGTATTATACGCCGAACATATTGCAACATTGCAGCAGCGTACACGTACTATTTGTGAGCAAGAAGGGTTAGAAGGATTAGTCATTCATTCAGGCCAAGCTAAGCGCCAATTTTTAGATGATATGTATTACCCGTTTAAAGTTAACCCCCATTTTAAAGCGTGGTTACCGGTTATTGATAATCCGCATTGCTGGATTGTAGTAAATGGTAGCGATAAGCCAAAGCTTATTTTTTATCGTCCAATTGATTTTTGGCATAAAGTACCTGATGAACCAAGAGATTTTTGGGCAGAGTACTTCGATATTGAATTGCTACTAAAGCCTGATCAGGTTGAAAAACTACTTCCTTACGATAAAGCTAAATTTGCCTACATTGGTGAATACCTAGAAGTAGCCCAAGCACTTGGTTTTAGCATCATGAATCCTGAGCCAGTACTTAACTATATTCATTATCACCGTGCTTATAAAACGCAATATGAACTTGAATGTTTACGTAATGCGAACCGTATTGCAGTAGATGGCCACAAAGCGGCGCGTGATGCGTTTTTTAATGGTGGTAGCGAGTTTGATATTCAGCAGGCGTACTTAATGGCAACGCGTCAGAGCGAAAATGAGATGCCATATGGCAACATTGTGGCCCTTAACGAAAACTGCGCTATTTTGCACTACACCCATTTTGAGCCAAAAGCACCGCAAACACATAACTCATTTTTAATTGATGCGGGCGCTAACTTTAATGGTTATGCTGCAGATATTACCCGTACCTACGACTTTAAAAAGCAAGGCGAGTTTGCTGATCTAGTTAAAGCAATGACGGCGCATCAGATTGAGTTAGGCAAAAGCTTAAAACCAGGTGTACTGTATGGCGAGCTACATATTGACTGCCATAACCGCATTGCACAGTTACTAAGTGACTTTGATATTGTTAAGTTACCTGCAGCTGAAATTGTTGAACGTCAAATTACCTCAACCTTCTTTCCTCATGGCTTAGGGCATCATTTAGGTGCACAGGTACATGATGTAGGTGGCTTTATGCGTGATGAAACCGGTGCACATCAGGCACCACCAGAGGGTCATCCATTTTTACGCTGCACTCGCTTAATTGAGAAAAACCAAGTGTTTACTATTGAGCCAGGTTTGTACTTTATCGACTCTTTGTTGGGTGATTTAGCACAAACAGACAACAAGCAGTTTATTAACTGGGAAAAAGTAGAAGCGTTTAAACCATTTGGCGGCATTCGTATTGAAGATAATATTATTGTTCACGAAGACAGCCTAGAAAATATGACGCGTGATTTATTACTCGACTAATATTTAACTAGTAACAGTTTATATTATTCACGAAAGGGGCCTGTTGGCCCCATTTTTAATTTAACAGCCAAGTAAGCGCTATGTCAGAATATAAATACCCAGCCGACGATGTTTTTCATCAAGAAGAAATTAAAAAAAGTACCTTTATTGTGCATATAGGCCACACGCCTGATTTAAACTCTGCGAAAGCCTTTATTAAAAACATTGAAGAAAAATACAGTGATGCACGCCATAATTGTTGGGCGCATGTTGCGGGTAATCCTGGTGGAAGCCATGTTTATGGTTTTTCTGACGATGGAGAGCCAAATGGCACCGCCGGTAAACCTATGCTCAACGTGCTGGTGGGCTCTGGTCTAGGTGAAGTAACTGCTGTGGTAACACGATATTTTGGTGGTATAAAGCTTGGTACCGGTGGATTAGTTCGTGCTTATGGTGGCTCACTTAATAATGCCTTAGCAAAATTACAAACAGTGGTAAAAGTACCCAGCATTGAGCTGGTTGGCTTTAGTGAATACAGTATGCAAGGCGCAATAGAACAGCACTTAAAAACCAACTTTCAGGTACTTAATATTGAAAAGCAGTTTACGGCAAATATTGAGTGGAGTATTACTATTGATAGTCGCCAAGCACAGCAAGCATGCAAAGATATTTTTGATTTAAGTCACGGCGCAGTTGAGTTAACAATCAAAGAGTAATAGTCTTACATCCATCCTATTTAATCACTACAGATTAAATTTTCGAGTCATACAGTAGTTATTTTAATTTACTAATAAAAAAGCGATACGCTCAATGCAATTTCGTACCATCATAAAAATTCTTGGCCAACTGGTCGCGCTATTTAGTATTACAATGGTGCCACCAGCACTCGTGTCTTTAATTTATAAAGATGGCGGAGGTGTACCGTTTGTTTTAGCCTTTATATTTAGCGTTATTATTGGCTTAATGGCTTACTATCCAAATAGGCATGAGCATGGTGATTTAAAAGCACGCGAAGGCTTCTTAATTGTGGTTTTGTTTTGGTTGGTACTAGGGGCGTTTGCGTCATTGCCGCTGATATTTTTACAAGAACCCAACCTCTCTTTGGCCGATGCAGTGTTTGAAGCTTTCTCAGGCTTAACTACCACAGGGGCGACCGTATTAACTGGCATAGAATACTTGCCTAAATCGGTATTATTTTATCGCCAGCAATTACAGTGGTTTGGTGGGATGGGGATCATTGTATTAGCAGTAGCCATACTGCCAATGCTTGGCGTCGGTGGTATGCAGTTGTACCGAGCTGAAATTCCTGGCCCAGTAAAAGACTCCAAAATGACCCCGCGTATTGCCGATACAGCTAAGCACCTTTGGTATATTTACGTATCTATTACTCTTGCGTGTACTTTGGCGTATTGGAGCGCAGGGATGAACTGGTTTGACGCTATATGCCATGCCTTTTCTACAGTTGCTATTGGTGGTTTTTCTACTTATGACGCGTCAATGGGGCACTTTGATAGCCCAGTAATTAACTTTATTTGTGTGTTCTTTTTAATTATCGCAGCCATTAACTTTTCTCTGCATTATGCTGCTGTAGCGAGTCGTAATATTAGTGTCTACATTCGTGACCCTGAATTCAAAGTGTTTCTATGTATTCAGCTCGCGCTGGTGGTGATTTGTTTCACGGTACTTTCATCTCACGATGTTTATGCCAATGGCGATGAAACCCTCGATCAGGCATTGTTTCAAGCTGTATCTATAAGCAGCACCGCAGGATTTGCCACAGATAACTTTTCTGCTTGGCCTTTGTTTTTACCTATTTTATTAATATTCTCTAGTTTTATTGGTGGCTGTGCGGGTTCTACCGGTGGCGGTATGAAAGTAGTGCGCGTGTTTTTACTTTATCTACAAGGGGTGCGAGAGCTAAACCGCTTAGTGCACCCTCGAGCTATATACTCTATAAAGTTAGGACGAAAGGCGCTACCAGATAAAGTAGTTGAAGCGGTATGGGGTTTTTTCTCGGCTTATGCACTAGTCTTTATTATTATTATGTTAGCGTTAATGGGCACAGGGTTAGACAACATTACCGCATTCTCTGCGACAGCAGCCTGCCTTAATAACTTGGGCCCAGGTTTGGGTGACGTAGCCTCTCATTATGGTGCGATTAGTGATGCCGCTAAATGGATACTAACAGTCGCTATGGTATTCGGTCGGTTAGAGATATTTACACTGTTAGTATTATTTACCCCAACATTTTGGCGTGGATAACGTTATAAATATCAGGAAGGAAATATGCGAAAAACCAATTTGGAAAAGTTAAACCAAATCGTCACGGGTGGCATAGTTGATTTAGAAATACTGACACCAACCAGTAGCCGACGTGTAAAAACGGAGTTTATTGGTTTATTAGAAAACAAATTTATTATTTTAAACTATCCCAACGCTAAGCGACTTCCTATGGCAAGTGATTACCTGCGTGATGGTGTTATGGTGGTGGTAAGAGCGCTTATAGAGGGCAGTGGCGGGCATGTGATTGCGTTTCGTCAGCAGCTTATGTCTGTAGCATCTCACCCGGCTAAGTTATTGTTTATCGACTATCCTTCACAAGTACAGTTATTTGGGCTTCGCTCACAAGCACGCATACCCACGTTGTTTCCTGCTAAGTTAACATTAACCGATGAGCAGCCTCCCTTTGAAGGGGTTATAAAAGACATTTCGTTAACGGGTGTTATGTTTGATATTAAAACAACCCAAGAAATTGACGACATTAAAGATATGCGTTGCATCGTAGTGTTTGATGAAGATACAAAGCACGAAGGGCAAATATGCAGTGTGAAAAAACATGCTAAGGGCATATATTGCGGAATTCGATTATTTGCCAGTGAAGAGCAAATGAAAGCCCTGATGGGGGATCACTTCATTGACCCTAATGCACTTGAAGTTGAAATTGTATAAGACCTGTTATCTTTCGACGCTGACCATTTTACAATTCTAAAATATCAACAAGCTCTAACATTTTCGCTCTTTTGCAACAAATAGCCATGTGTTGTTGTTATTTTTAAAAGCCATTTCAAATTTATTTTATAAATTCATTAAAAACAATTAGTTAAATATTTTTTTTATTCTAATTTTTTTGTTTATAACAAAATTAAACTCAACCCACCTTCCTTTTTGTTTATTTAATCCTCTTTTTTAGCGGTTGCTCACCGACTGTGTGGGGTTTTCCTTAAACTCAACTCTTTGATTTTTATTGTTTTAATTTTATTGCCTTATCTACTGTTGCTAAAAAGCAACAAAATAACGAGTTAAATAGCGCCATTTTCAGCTAGTTGCTGGTTAATTTATTGAAAATTATGGTTTTTATATTTTTGGCATCGAAGTTGTAATAGTCAGGCTGTATTGAACGAAACGTGATTTAAAGTAAAACACTTAATCGCATAAAACATAAACTTTGAAGGAAGATAGATTATGAAAAGCATTAATAAAACTTTAGCACTTATCGCATTAGCTTCTTCATCAGCCGCTTTTGCAGCAAGCGACTTTGATACGCTAGACGTTGACGGCAACGGCGCAATCAGTCAAAGCGAAGCATCGGTTGATGCAAAATTAATGAGCATGTTTTCAGAGCTTGATACTGACCAAAACGGTGAGTTATCAAAACAAGAGTTCTCTAAAGCATAACCCTAAGCTATTAAAGTTTTGGGAGTTAAAAGCTCCCTCATTATTTAAACGATTTTAAGGAATACTCATTATGAAAACATTACACAAAACATTTGCACTTATCGCTCTTGCTTCTTCATCAGCTGCCTTTGCAGCGAGCGACTTCGACACACTAGATACCGACGGCAACGGTGCTATTAGCCAAAGCGAAGCATCGGTTGATGCAAAATTAATGAGCATGTTCTCAGAGCTTGATACTGACCAAAACGGTGAGCTATCAAAAGAAGAATTTTCGAAAGCATAAGACAAGGCTAAGTATATTCTGAGTTGCCAAAGACAACCTAAATAGGCAAGGAAGCCTATGAAAGAGAATAACAAGGACCGTGATAGCCAGACACAATTTTTTGATAGACCATTGCATTACATTTTGAAGGATTAAATTATGAAAACATTACATAAAACATTTGCACTTATCGCGCTAGCTTCTTCATCAGCTGCTTTTGCAGCAAGCGACTTTGACATGCTTGATACTGATGGTAACGGTGCTATTAGTCAAAGCGAAGCCGCTGTAAACGCTGATTTAACGGCCGCATTTACTGAGCTTGATACTGACGGTAATGGTGAGCTTTCTAAAGCTGAGTTTGCAAACTTTTAATTTTTAACTTTTTTCATTGCACAGGGATCTCAGAAAAGGATTTCCCTCTTTAAGGAGACTTATTATGAAAGCATTAAACACAACACTTGCGATTTTAGTATTAGCGTCATCATCAGCGGCATACGCAGCAGTAGACTTTGCCTCTTTTGATAGCAATGGCGACGGTGTAATTAGTCAGCAGGAAGCTGCGTCTAATAAACAACTCATGAATATTTTTGATGACTTAGATACTGACGGAAATGGTGAACTTTCTAAAGAAGAGTTTGCAAGAGTACAATAAGTATTAACCCATCATACTCCACTAAAGCCGCTTAATAGTCAGCGGCTTTTTTGTGCTTGTTAGAGGCTATATTTAAGTTGGAGAGAGAAGCTTCTTGGCTTACCATAACGATATTGGTTATAGAACCCAATTTGACTGTAATAATGCTTATCAAATAAGTTATCGATATTTAGACTAACAGATAACTGCTCATTCATTTGATAATCTGCCATTAGGCTTGCAATACCATAGCTAGGCTGGTTTACCTCAACAGCGCCATAAACAGGGTTTTTAACTTCGTCATAGCTGTTGCTTTGCCAGCGATAGCCTCCACCCAATTTTAGATTGTCTAATGCACCTGAGAGTTGATAGCTAGTAAAAAGTTTAAATTGATCGTTTGGGTTGGTGGTATTTAATACCGTATTATCCGGTTTTTCGCCTTTACTATGGGTATAGCCAAAATAAGCGTTCCAGTTATCGGTTAATTTTCCGTTGATTTCTAGCTCGTAGCCTTGAGTTAATGTGCCGTTAATGGGCTTGTAGATGGCCTGAAGTGTTTCTACAATGGTATCGCCCGTGTACTCGCCCACATTATCTTGATAAATTTTAAATCCAGAAAGGGATATGTCTAAACGTTCATCAAGTACAGAAGCTTTTATGCCAAGTTCATAATTCTTACCTTTAATAGGGCTTAAATAATCTCCATTTTTATCAACTCGACTTTGTGGTGTAAAAATATCAGTGTAATTAGCATACAAAGCCCAACTCTGTGTTAGTTCATAAGTTGCTCCAAAATAATTAGTTAGTTCATCACTTATTTTATAATCATGCATGCGACCAAAATTACCTTGATTGGTTTGCCATTGATTTAACCGGCTTCCAACAATTAAAGACAAGGCATCGGTTATATTTAGTTGTGCAGCAACATAAAGTGCATCTTGTTTAGTTGTGCCATAAGAGCCGTAAGCCGCTTCTGACTGCCAATTTGGTTTTGCAATGCTATAACTAGAGTCAGTGAAATCGCCGATAATATAGTCACTTTGTTGGCTAGCATAATAAGGGGTCGAAAACTGTTGCTCTTGGGTATTATAACCAAATAGCAGTTGGTGACTTTGGCCCAGCCAATTAAACCGACCATTGAGTTCGACCTCATAGGTATCCTGCGTTCTGTTTGCATCAATATAGTTTATGGAACCGGGTTTCATTCCAGTGTTGTTTATAGGATCGGGCTCTCCTTTTACCCAAAACACATCATAGTCTAGGTCGTTATCACCATAGACATAATTAGCGGTTAGCTGCCAGTTAGCGTTAAAGTAATGCTCTAGGCGAATAAACGCATTAAGTGCATCGGTTCGAGAAGAGGCCCAATCTTGAGCCGTTGAAGCACCTCTATCATAAGCAGTGCGGGAGCCATCACTATAAAAAATAGGCAAACCACCTGACATTGTTCCTTTAGGAGTTGTCGATTGATTATCAACAGCAAGAGTCAATAAAGTACTGTTAGAAAGATCTGCCTCAATAATGCCATACAATGTTTGGCTGGTTTGCGAAAAGCGATCTTGATATGAGTGTCTATCTTGATAAGCAACAACAGCCCGTCCTCTTATACTTTCACTATTATTTATGCTTCCCGACACATCCACCATCGCACGGTAGTTGTCCCATGAGCCTAATGAAGCAGTAAGATTTATTTGAGTGTTTGCAGTTGGACGTTTACGTATCAAATTAATTGCTGCCGAAGGGTTACCTGCGCCCAGCATTAGCCCCGTTGCTCCTCTAACTATTTCGATACGCTCATAAATTGCGGTATCGGTTAGGTTATCTCCATAATTAAAGCGGGTGTCATAGGTGGTCGCTATTCCATCATAAAGTATGCTGGTGACACTAATACCTCGGGCTGAAATAGAAAACTTGCCATTATCTGCTTCTCGCGCATTTATGCCTGTCACACTGGTTATAGCTTCAATTGCGGTGTTTAGTTGTTGGTCTGCCATAAATTCGCTTGTTATCGCTATCGTTGATTGCGGTGTTTGCAAATGTGATAGCTCAAGGCCTGTTGCAGAGCTCATAGAATTAACTTTATAGCCGTTCGCTTGCTCTCCAATAACGGTTAACCTTTCGATATCTTCGCTAGTGTGGGCGATCGTTTGAGTTGAAACTGCTGAAAGTAAAAGACCAACCAGAGTGTAATAAGTTACGGGAGAATTTTTCTTTGAGAGTAGGTGTATCATTTGAAATCCATTTTTATTTAAAAACGTGAAATTAACTTTTCACATCGGTAGATGTCGCTGCTTGATAATCGAGCAAGAAGAGACTAATGGATTTTTCTTTATTAGTAAATGCTTTTGATAATGATTTTCATTTAGGTTTAAGTGTTCTCCTTTTTACTTACAAGCACGTTGTGAATAAAAAGGAGGGATTACTTATAAAAAGATTGCGCTAACTTGGAATAACTTTTCAACCACGTTAATGTGCTTTTTATCAATTAAGAACATAATTACATGATCGCCTGATAGAATTATCGTGTCGTCGTGGGCAATTAGTACATCGTCATTACGTACAATTGCACCTATTGTGGTACCTGCTGGCAATTTAATATCTGCAATCGCGCGACCCACTACTTTAGATGTGTTTTCATCACCATGGGCAACTGCCTCTATGGCTTCTGCAGCCCCTTTACGCAGTGAATACACGTTTACAATGTCGCCTCGGCGCACGTGCGTAAGTAACGCAGAAATAGTCGCTTGTTGTGGTGAAATAGCAATATCTATTTCGCCGCCTTGTACTAAATCAACGTAAGCACCTCGTTGAATAAGCACCATGGTTTTTTGTGCCCCCATGCGTTTTGCGAGCATGGCCGACATAATATTCACTTCATCATCGTTAGTAACGGCAATAAAAACATCAACTTGTTCAATGTGTTCTTCTGAGAGCAGCTCTTGATCGGACGCATCACCACAAAATACCACGGTGTTGTCTAGCATTTCAGAGAGTTGCTCTGCGCGCTCTTTACTGCGTTCTAATAATTTAACGCTGTGGTTTCTTTCCAGTGAACGGGCTAGGCCAGCACCAATGTTACCCCCACCGGCTATCATAATTTTTTTGTACGAGCGTTCCAGTTTTTGTAGCTCGTTCATTACCGCACGAATATGTTTGGTGGCGGCAATAAAAAATACTTCATCGTCGGCTTCTATTACGGTAGTACCCTGCGGTTTTATTGCCTTGCCTTGACGGTAAATAGCGGCTACCCGGGTTTCTACATTAGGAATATGTTGCTTAAGTGTAGATAGGGCATAGCCTACCAATAAACCGCCATAGTAGGCTTTTACAGCTACTAAAGAGAGCATGCCGTCGGCAAATTGTAGTACCTGTAATGCACCAGGGTAATCTATCAAACGGCGAATATATTTAGTAACGAGTGCTTCTGGGGCTATGTAATGATCGACCGGTAAATCATCATTATGAAAGAGTTTTTCACGGTATTTTAAATACTGCTCAGAGCGAATGCGGGCTATTTTGGTTGGCGTATTAAAAATACTGTAAGCAACTTGGCATGCCACCATGTTTACTTCATCTGAGCTGGTTACGGCGATAATCATATCGGCATCTTCAGCTCCCGCGCGACTCAACACATCAGGGTGGGCGCCGTGGCCTGCAACACCTTGTAAATCGTATTTATCTTGCAGTTCACGCAAGCGGTTACCGTCGATATCAACTACGGTTATTTCGTTTTGTTCACCCACTAGGTTTTCTGCGAGTGTGCCGCCAACTTGCCCAGCACCGAGTATGATTATTTTCATTATGTACCCGTATTATTAATACTAATTACATCAAAGTATTAGCTACCTCTAAACTGAAGTAGCTAAATGTGTTGCCTAGGCTTTTTTAACTAATTTAGCGTAGTAAAAACCGTCACTTTCACCTGGTAACAGCTGTAAGCCTGGTATGGTTTTAGTGTCTTCGCTGTGCAAAGGAATATGCTCTGCGTCTTCATTATTAGCTAAAAACTTAGCAACTTGTTGTTGGTTTTCTTGTGGAAGCACCGAACAGGTTGCATACACCAATGTACCGCCTGGCTTTAACAATGGCCAAATGCTGTCGAGTATATCGCCTTGGAGGGTCGATAAATCGTTAATGTCGGATGCGCGACGTAACCATTTAATATCTGGGTGACGACGAATTACGCCAGTTGCAGAGCAGGGTACATCTAACAAAATACGATCAAACTGTTCTTCATCCCACCAAGTGTGAGGTTGCGATGCATCACCACATTGTAAGTCGGCGCCCAAACCTATGCGTTCTAGGTTTTGTTTAACACGTTCTAGGCGAGTGGCATCGCTATCAAGCGCAAGCACATCTGCGTCGGCAAGCTCTAAAATATGGCAGGTTTTACCACCAGGCGCTGCGCAGGCATCGAGTATTGCATCACCATTTTGTGGGTCTAGATAGCGTGCAGCAAGCTGCGCTGCCGCATCTTGTACTGAACAAGCACCGGTATCAAACTCAGGAAGTGAAAACACATCGCGTGGTTTGCTTAGTTTAATGCCATCAATAAAATCAGGGTTTAGAGTATGTTCAATATCGTTAGCGGTTAGCATTTCGCTATATTCTTGGGTGCTAAACTGCGATTGATTCACTCGCAGCCACATTGGCGCTTGCTGTTGGTTTGCTTCTAGAATGTCTTCCCAGTGATCTGGATAGGCTTCTTTTACTTGCTTTATAAACCAGTTTGGATGGTTGTATAAACATACCGGAATTTGTTTGGCTTTTTCTTCAAGCTCAACTTGCTGACGTTGAAAGCTTCGTAAAATGGCGTTAATAAGCCCTTTTAAGCCAAGAGCGCGCAATTGTTGTAACGCATTAACCGTTTCGCTAATTGCTGCATGCGGCGGTACACGCATGTGTTGTAGTTGGTAAATGCCCACATACAATAAAAACTGAAAAATACGACGTTTGCCTTTAAGCGGTTGCTCGACTAGATGCTGGCAATAATTTTCTAGGCTAGGTAAGTAACGTAATACTCCGTAGCAAATTTGCTGCAGTAAGGCTTTATCTTTAGGTGATAGGCCTTGGCTAGCGAAAGGGAGTTCTTGATTAAGCGATGCGCCTTTATCAACCACGTTATATAAAGTTTCAGCGGCTAGCGCTCTGACATTGCTTACATTACTCATTATTTTCGCCTAATACGGTGCCGGGTGTGACCCAGTCGCTACGACCGTTTAAAAAATCATTAATTGCCATTGGCTTTTTGCCTTGTGGTTGTAATTCGCCAATAGATAAAGCGTGTTTACCACAAGCCACAACGATACCGTTTTTATCACTTGTTAATACAGTGCCAGCTGCGCCTGATTGTTCAACCACGTTTGCTTGGTATATTTTTACCGTATTACCACGCATTTGGGTAAAGCATACTGGCCATGGGTTAAAGGCACGAATGTTACGCTCGATTTGCTCGGCATCCATAGACCAATCAATGTTGGCTTCGTCTTTTGAGAGCTTTTTAGCGTAATTGGCATCGGTATCGTTTTGTGGTTCAGGCGTTATTTCTCCGTTGGCTAAACGATTTATGGTATCGATTAATGCATCAGGCCCGAGTTCAGCAAGCTTAGTGTATAAGCTGGCACTGGTTTCAGTATTATCAATAGGGCAGCGGCTAATATGCAGCATATCGCCGGTATCTAGCCCTTCATCCATTTGCATTATGGTTACACCGGTTTGCTGATCGCCTGCCCAAATAGCGCGTTGAATAGGTGCGGCGCCACGCCAGCGCGGTAAAATAGAACCATGTACATTTAAACACCCTAAACGTGGGGCATCTAAAATGGCTTTAGGTAAAATTAAACCGTAGGCAACGACAATCATGATATCGGCATTGAGGCTGCTTAGCTCTTCAAGTGCGTCGTCTGTTTTGAGTGATTGCGGTTGAAAAACGGGTAGGTCATGTTCTAATGCAAGCGCTTTTACTTCACTGGCTTTTAGTTTTTTTCCGCGACCCGCTGGACGATCTGGTTGACTGTAAACGCCCACTATTTGGTGTTCACTATTTATGAGTGCTTGCAGATGGCGTGCAGCAAAGTCCGGCGTACCGGCAAATATAATGCGTAATGGTTGTGTCACTGAGTTTCCTAATTATTTACTAAGGTGCTTATTACTGCGCTGCAAACTTCGCTTCTTTTTCAAGCTTTTTACGAATGCGTTGGCGCTTTAATGGCGATAAATAATCAATAAATAATTTACCTTGAAGGTGATCAAGTTCATGCTGAATACAAATCGCTAATAATTCGTCAGCATCAAGAATAAATTCTTTACCTTCTTCGTTCAATGCAGCTACGGTAACGGTTTCTGCACGGTCAACTTTTGCATACGAATGAGGAACTGATAAACAGCCTTCTTCGCTCACGGTTGAGCCATCTTTTTTGATAATTTGCGGATTGATAAGCACGAGTGGTTCATTGCGCTCTTCTGATACGTCGATCACCACAATACGCTGGTGAATATCAACCTGTGTAGCAGCAAGCCCAATACCATTTTCATCGTACATAGTTTCTAGCATATCTTTGACAATTTCACGCACTTGATCGTCAACAACAGTTACTTCTTTTGCGATTGTACGTAAACGTTCATCTGGAAATCTTAAAACTTCTAACCTAGCCATAGTTACCTTTTACACTTATGCTTAAATTTAGGGTATTGTATGTTCTTATTTTAGCCATTCACGTTCCCCTTTAACAGGTTTTGGTTAATAATAATGAAAAAACACTATGAGGAAGCTCAATGAAATCTCCATTAATTGCAATTATACTTGTATTAGGTGCAACTTTTCCTGTGCTGGCAGATGTACTAACTATAAAAAAAGATGCACCTAAACAGTATGTTGTGAAAAAAGGTGACACGCTTTGGGATATCTCAGCTATATATCTAAACGAACCTTGGTTATGGCCTGAACTATGGCAAATGAACCCACAAATAGACAACCCTCACCTTATTTATCCGGGAGATGCGTTAGCATTAATTTACGATACAGACGGTAATCCGCGTTTAGTGATTAATAAAGCGTATCGAAAGCTATCACCTATGGGACGTATTACGCCAAAAGGGAAAGATGCGATAACAACTTTACCTCTTGCGTTAATTAAACCGTATTTGTCGTTTGAGCAAGCTATTAACAGCGATACCATAAAAGAAAAGCCCTATATTTTGGGCGCCAACGAAAATACTAAAACCCAAACTATTGACCATATTTTATATGTAAAAGGTAACTTAAAACGTCATCAGGCATATGCTATTTATCATAAAGGTGCGCCTTATACTGACCCTAATACCGGTGAAGAGCTAGCGAGTAGAGCATCTTATGTGGGTATGGCTCGTGCATTTAGAACAGGTGATGCGGCCAATGGCGAGCCTGCCTCAGTAAGAGTTGAATCAGTAAAACGTGAGATCAAACAGGGTGACTTTTTATTACCTGCAATGGAAGGGCAGATGCTGCCAGTATATTTTGAGATGCATCGTCCTGAACAACCAATGCAGGGTCAAGTGATTGCCTCTCCGCGCGAGGTGAGAGAATTTAGCACGATGGATGTAGTGGTGCTAAACTTAGGTTCAGAGCAACAAGTTAAAGTAGGTCATGTACTGGATATTGAACGTCAGTCACCTAAGGTGATTGATGGTGCCAGAGGCCCGCGTTATACCGAAGATTCAAGTCGTTTAGAAAAATTGGTATCGGCTACTAGCGAATTATTTGGCTCAGAAACCGATGAAGATAGCGTTACTTGGAAAATGCCAGCAGAGAAAGTTGGTGAAATGATTATTTTTAAAGTGTATGACAAAGTTAGTTATGCGCTGATCACTAAAAATCAGCACCCAATTCGCATTGGAGATTTGGCAGTAATTCATTAAGTAGCGAGTCGGTGTTCTAGGAGGGAACATGGAGCAATCGTTTGGCAAGCTAAGCCATTGGCTTGCCTTTTACTTATGCAAAGGGCTTGGAATAAAAACACTATTAGCCCTCTCTAAGCAGCACAGTTTAGAGTCGCTGTTTTCCTTATCGCATTCCCAGCTGGTTATGTTGGGCTTAACAGCGAGTCAAGCAAGCAATTTACTTAATACAAATTGGCAGCAAGTTGCGCATTATGAACAGCTTATTAGCCAGCAACATATTATTGTTATTAGTATTTTTGATACCACCTACCCAGAACACTTAAAACAAATAGCCAGTGCGCCATTATTACTTTTTTGTAAAGGCGATATTAGCTTACTGTCTTCTCCACAAATTGCGATTGTTGGCAGTCGAAATGCAACCACCACAGGACTTGAAATTGCTGCAGAATTTGCACATCAGCTAACGCTTGCTGGCATAACAGTAACCTCTGGTATGGCGCGTGGCATTGATGGTGCTGCCCATAAAGGAGCGCTGGCAGGAAATGGTAAAACCATTGCCGTACTAGGGACTGGGGTTGATGTTTATTACCCTAAACGCCATAAGTTACTTACAGAGCAAGTATTAACACAGGGTTTATTGGTAAGTGAGTTTTTACCGGGCACCGCGGCCAACGCGCATAACTTTCCACGACGTAATCGTATTATTTCAGGACTCTCTTTAGGCGTTTTAATTGTTGAAGCCGAAATTAAAAGTGGCTCACTGATCACCGTACGTTATGCGCTTGAACAAAATAAAGAGGTTTTTGCGGTGCCAGGCTCAATTAAAAACCCGCTGGCACAAGCAAGCCATTTTTTAATTAAGCAGGGTGCTAAGCTGGTTGAGAACGTCGCCGATATTCTTGATGAGATGAACTTTTCATACCCTTCTGGTCTAAACTATAAAGAGTTAACTGATGCTGTAACCTCAGATTGCGAGGTGCTTAACAGTATTGGTTTTGAGGTGACCAGTGTGGACGATATTATGCGTCGAGTACAGTGGCCAATTGATAAAGTACAAGCGCGATTGCTTGATTTAGAGTTAGACGATCAAATTGAACGTGTATTAGACGGCTATATTAAATTAAGCGCTGGAGGATAATATGTTTGATATTCTCATGTATTTATTTGAAAACTATGTTCACAGTGAAAGTGATGTATTTGTTGAGCAAAGCACACTTACCGATGAGTTACTTCGCGCTGGGTTTAACAAACCCGAAATTAACAAAGCCATTGACTGGTTAGATCAACTTGCCGCATTGCAATACAGCAATGAGTCGCCTTATTTATTAGCCACTCCACAACATGCAGTGCGTATTTTTACCGACAGTGAGTGCCAAGTTCTCGACACCGAGTGTCGCGGCTTTTTAATGTTTGTTGAACAAACGGGCGTTATTAATAGCACCACTCGTGAAATGGTGATGGACCGTTTAGCGGCGCTTGATAATTCAGCTATTACTTTGGAAGATTTAAAATGGTTAACTCTTATGGTGTTATTTAACGCCCCTGATTCTCAGCAGGCGTATGAGCAAATGGAAGATCTTATTTTTGATGAGCCCAGTGAAGTGTTACATTAACAGGTTCACGACTAATGATGTGAGTAATCATTATTGCGTGTTTTATTATTTTCAGCGTTAACAAACCGACTGCCATAGCTTGTATCTTTAAGGGTTTTGGGTATATTAGGCGAAAATTCACCAACCACTAGGATTTACATGAGTAAAATCGATCATTCACTTTTCTCGGCTAATAAACACGCCTTAGAAAAAGAATATGAGATATGCCCGCAATGTGGTTCAGAACTCGTCATTCGTAATAGTAAATCTGGGCCTTTTTTAGGCTGCGCTAGTTACCCTAAGTGCGATTTTATTCGCCCGCTTGCACATCATGATAGCAATGAAATCAAAATACTTGAGGACAGCGAGTGTCCAGAGTGTAGCAAGCCGCTGGTGGTGAAAAATGGCCGCTACGGTATGTTTATTGGCTGTACCGGTTATCCTGAATGTCATTATATTGCCAGTGAGCATGACGATACACCAAGTGAAGAGCCTGTGATTAGTTGCCCTAAATGTAAAAAAGGCCACTTGGTTTCACGCAGCAATAAATTTGGGAAAGTGTTTTATTCTTGCGACTGTTATCCAAGCTGTAAATATACGCTTAATCATAAACCTGTAGCTCAAGCGTGTCCTGTATGTGACTGGCCAGTTGTTACTGAGAAAAAAACCGCGAGTGGTGTTGTGTTACAATGCCCACAAAAAAGCTGTATGCATAAGTTTGCTGCCACTGAATAACGTAAATATCTCTGGAGACAATTTTGTCTGACCTTTCTTCTTTATCTGCTGCAATAACTAGCTTAGAACAAGGCGATGTTATTTTATACCCAACCGAAGCTGTTTATGGCCTTGGTTGCGATCCTGACAATCAACAGGCGGTGGAACGTTTACTTGATATTAAACAACGCCCCGTTGAAAAAGGGCTTATTTTAATTGCTGACAATTACGGGCAATTATTAAAATACGTCGATGACGCTAAGCTGCCTATGGATAAACGTGCCGATATTTTTTCAAGTTGGCCAGGCGCACTCACTTGGGTGATGCCTGCAGCTAAGTCTACCCCAAAGTGGTTAACAGGGCAGTTTGATACTATTGCAGTAAGAGTAACTAACCACCCTACAGTTAAACGTTTATGCCAAGAGTTTGGTAAACCACTGGTATCAACAAGTGCTAATTTAACCGGCCAAGCAACGGTAACAAGTATTGTTGAAGCTCAGCAGCAGTTTGCCGAGCAGGTTAGTTTTTATGTTGATGAACCATTAGGTGGTAATACGCAACCAAGTACCATTAAAGATGCCATGACAGGCAATGTATTCAGAGGTTAACGATGCAAAGCGAATTATTAAAACAAGTAAAAGCGTACTTTATGGCTTTGCAAGATACCATTTGCCAAGGCTTAGAAGCAGCTGATGGAAAAGCACAGTTTGTTGAAGACAGCTGGCAGCGAGAAGAGGGCGGCGGTGGTCGTACTCGCGTTATCACCAATGGTAATGTGATAGAGCAAGGGGGAGTTAATTACTCTCATGTATTTGGTGCCTCTATGCCGGGCTCTGCCACTGCACATAGACCTGAGCTTGCCGGGCGCAGTTTTCATGCGTGTGGTGTATCGTTAGTGATTCATCCTAAAAACCCACATATACCAACAAGCCATGCCAATGTACGCTTTTTTATTGCCGAAAAAGAAGGTGAAGAACCGATTTGGTGGTTTGGTGGTGGTTTTGATTTAACCCCGTTTTACCCTGTACTTGAAGATGTAGTGCATTGGCACCAAGTTGCGCACGATGTGTGTCAGCCATTTGGCGATGATGTTTATCCAAAATATAAAAAATGGTGTGACGAATACTTTTATTTAAAACATCGTGATGAAACCCGCGGCGTAGGCGGCTTATTTTTTGACGATTTAAATGAGTTAGGTTTTGAGCAAAGCTTTGCATTTATGCAATCGGTGGGTAATGGCTTTTTAGATGCTTACGTTCCTATTATTGAACGTCGTAAAAACGATGAGTACACCGAGCAGCAGCGCGACTTCCAATTATACCGCCGTGGTCGTTATGTTGAGTTTAATTTAGTCTGGGACCGTGGCACATTGTTTGGTTTACAAAGCGGTGGCCGTACGGAATCTATTTTAATGTCGATGCCACCTTTAGCCCGTTGGGAGTATAACTATACCCCAGCCGAAGACAGCGCAGAGGCATTACTATATAAAGATTTCTTAAAGCCTCGAGATTGGTTAGCACTGGGCTAAGAATGATATGCCAGTCAATAAGCTACTTATTGACTGGCTTTTAAAATTATTGTTTAAGTTTAAAACTGCGTACCTGCTCATCTAACGAACGAGCTAAATTGAGTAACTCTTCACTGACTTTTTGATTTTCATCGGCATCCACTAACGATTGCTCTGCATTATCACTGATACCAACAACGCTTCTGTTTATTTCTTCGGCGGCTAGATTTTGCTGCTCTGTTGCATCGGCTATTTGTATATTTAGCTCATTTATTTCATTCATTTGGCTAGAAATATCTTTTAAAGCCTGTGCAACTTGTTGTACTTGTTGCGCCCTTTCGTCTGCCTCCGCACAGGACTCACCCATGGTTTTAACTGTTTGCGCTGCTTCTGATTGCAACTTATCTATAGTACGGCGTATTTCATCGGTAGAGGCATGAGTTCGGGTTGCTAAAGTTCGTACTTCATCAGCAACAACGGCAAACCCTCGGCCTGCTTCACCTGCACGGGCAGCTTCAATGGCTGCATTAAGTGCTAATAGGTTTGTTTGCTCGGCGATACTGCTGATCACCTCAAGCACTTTACCCACTTCAAGCGTTTGCTCTTGCAGTTGTCTCACTTGATCTGCCGCTTGGCGTACATCTTCAGCTAGTTGATTTATACTGAGTTCGGTTTGCTCTGCAACCTGCATGCTTTGCTGTGCTAGCTCATTACTGTTCTCAGATTTTTCTTGAGCAAAATGAGTGGTGTTTCTTACTTCATTGGATGAGCTTTCTAGCTCATTAATTGCTGCGGCTACCGAGTCGGTGCTTTTCTTTTGCTCTAAAATAGCGCGCTCAGTAGTATCGGCAGAAGTATAAATTTTCTCTGCTGAATGAATAAGCACTTTTGAAGAGTGAGATACCTGAGCAATGTTATCTTTAAACGTAGCAATCATTTGGTTAAAACTGGTGGCAAGCCAGCCGAGTTCATCTTCGGCGTTATCTTCAATGCGTAAGGTTAAATCTTTATTAGTAGTGGCTAAGTGCATTGCATGGCCGAGCTTTTTAAGGCGCACTATAAATATTCTTCTAAACACTATACCTAGCAGCACAAAGGCAATAATAAAAATAGTAGACAGTAGGCTGGTAGTTATTAAGGTGTTGTAAGTTACCTCGCTATCAATATCGGCTAAGGAATAGCTAACTTTTACCACACCTAGTACATCGCCTTCTTGAGCTTGATGGCAGCCTAAGCAGTTTGTACCTTTGTAGTCTGTACTAGCAAACATAGGGCGAAGATAGGTCATACTGCGATTATTATTGCTTTGCTCTATAAATAAACTTTCTTTGCCTTGCAGCGCTTCGCGTTCGCTATTATTACTCGCTGTTTGGTTTTTATTGCCTGGTCCATACAGCTTATTGACTATGTCAGAGCGAATAATGTGGGCGTCTTCAATATTAGGATGTTTACGAAGCTTTTGGCTCAATAATTCTCGATTAGCCATAGTACCGGTTAGCATCATGGTGTTTATTGAATCAAAATAGTTATCGGCAAGTAGCTTGATGTTTTCTGCCACCGTATCCTGGGCGAGCGTGCGCTGCTGGCTAGCACTACTAAAAATACTGGCTATTAATACAATAACACCAGTTAGAGCTAATAAAGCATAAATTTTATGTTGGATTGATTTCACACGCGCCACGCTTTTCTAACTATTTAATAGGGTATTATCTTTATTTTAGAAAAGCGGGTTTTGACTTAGCGCAAATAATCCCCAATTAAAGAACGGGATAGATTAATGCTGATTAATCATATGACTGGCAAGCTGTGCCAGTGATTGGCGTAAACCTTCGCGTAAAACGGGGTTATCAATTTCTATGTCTAAGGTTTTATTCATGCAATACATCCACTGATCACGTAAATCTTGATCAATAGGAAATGGCATATGACGTTTGCGCAGCATTGGATGGCCATGTTTTTCTACAAATAAGTCTGGGCCACCAAGCCAACCCGATAAAAACTCAAAAAATACTTGGCGAATTCTATCTAATGGTTGAGGATGCATATCATATAACGGTTTAGCGTATTCATCGCTGGCCATTATGTCGTAGAATCTATTGGCAATTGCACGCGTGGGCGCTTCTCCGCCGATGATTTCATACGGGGTTTTCTCTGGCGTAGGCGCTTGAGTGGTTGTAGACGGCTTTGATCTTGAAAAGAGTCTTTTAATCATAGTTTTATCATCGTTAATAGGCAGTACTAAAACTGCAAAGAGGTTGTTTAAAATGGATAAATATGCGGTTTTTGGAAATCCAATCAAACATTCAAAATCTCCCAGCATACATCAGCAGTTTGCTAAGTCATTGGGAGAGCAAATCGACTATCGCGCAATATTAGCACCTATCGATGGATTTGAAAAAGCAGTCGCTACTTTTTTTGAACAAGGGGGCAAAGGCGCCAATGTCACTGTTCCTTTTAAAGAGCAGGCTTTTGCTTTAGCCGATGAACTCACCCCAGTTGCTAAACTGGCAGGCGCAGTGAACACCCTTAAAAAGCGCGATGATGGCAGTTTACTCGGTGATAACACTGATGGCACTGGTTTTGTTAACGACTTACTGACCAATAAAATAACGATAACAGGTAAACGCCTGTTGATCATTGGTGCGGGTGGCGCTGCTCGAGGAGTTATCTTACCTTTACTAGAGCAACATCCTGCAGAGATAGTTGTGGTTAATCGCACGGCACACAAAGCTCAAACATTGGCAAAGCTCTTTACTGGATACGGCAATATTTCGGGGTATGGTTTTGACGACCTTCCTGAAGTTGATTATCACTTGGTTATAAATTCAACCTCAAGTAGCATGAGTAACGAATTACCTGCGTTAAGCGAAAAGCACTTAAGCGCATGTGAAATGGCTTATGATATGTTTTACGCCAAGCAAAATACGCTATTCATGAATTGGGTCAGCGAACACAACAAAACGGTTAAGCTATTAGATGGCAGTGGCATGCTAGTAGGGCAAGCCGCCCAAGCTTATTATGTATGGCGAAATAAAATGCCTGAGATTGTTCCTGTTATTACTGCACTAAAGCAGGGAGTGCTTAAATGAATCAAGCAATACAGTTTATAGATCGACTCGAATTTAGAGAGCCAACTCATCAATTAGTTTTTTTTGCACAAGTAAATGGCATGCTAGTTGAGTGTGTGATTGCTGTCAGTAGTTTAAATTTAGCCGATGAGAGTCATGCAACGCGTTATTTTGAGCAATACCGTTTTGATTATGAAGAACGTGCCGAGCAGCTTATTGAAGATGAATGCTATAACTCGGCAGGTCAAATAGAAGTGAGTTTAGTTAGTTAAATTAACTAGCGTCTTCAGCTAAGTATTCATCTTTAAGCTGCACGTAATTATCAGCAGACATTTTTAAAAAGCTCAGCTCTTGCTCTGTTAATGGGCGAGCTTGTTTTGCTGGGCTACCTACATATAAAAAACCAGACTCTAAACGCTTATTAGGGGGCACTAAAGCACCGCCACCAATAATTACCTCATCTTCTACAATCACATTATCCATGATAATGGCGCCCATACCCACAAGTATGCGATTACCTAATACGCAGCCATGCAGCATTACCTTATGACCAACGGTTACATCATCACCAATAATAAGTGGGTAGCCGTCTGGATTATTCTTTGTTGCTCTTGATAAGTGTAAAACGCTGCCATCTTGTATATTAGTACGTTGACCAATACGAATATGGTTAACATCACCGCGGGCAGCAACTAACGGCCATACACTGCTATCATCACCTATAGTGATATCACCGACTAATACAGACGACTCGTCTACATAAACAGATTCATTAAACGCAGGAGTGATTCCTTTATAAGAACGTATTGCCATATATGCACCTTTAAATTAAACATATTAAGAGTATTAGTGTAACAGTAGCGCTTATTTTAGTGCCAGCAAAGCCTATATTGATTATAAAACTACCAGTTTCACCTGCTTTCGCTCAGATACTAACCGAACAGTGTGTTTTTTTAGTTTTTCTTTAAAAAAGTACTTGCGTAAAAATCTGTTCTCCCTATAATGCGACCCCACTGAGACGGGGAACGCCAACGCATAGCGAGGCAGGAGCTACTCAGAGAGTTAAATAAAACTTAAGTTTAAATCATCGTAAGAAAGTTTAAAATTAAGTGTTGACTCGAAAAATAAAGGATGTATTATACGCATCCCTAGCGACAACGTCGCAACGTTCTTTAACAATATAAAGCAATCATCTGTGTGGGCACTCGTACAGATTGAGTTCTAACAGCCAAGCTACTTAGGTAGTGAGGCAAACAAATTTAGAGTCTCAATTGAAACTGAGTGACCAACAGCAATAACTACTTAGGTAGGAATTGCAGCACAGTCAATTCAATATCGAAAGATATTAAATAAATTCAGAATTCATTGAGCTGTCGAAATGACAAAAAACTTTTTAATTGAAGAGTTTGATCATGGCTCAGATTGAACGCTGGCGGCAGGCCTAACACATGCTATTCGAGCGGGAAGCGAGAGGAGCGTGGGACTTTG
>NZ_PNCV01000055.1:0-31335 GCF_005886925.1 Pseudoalteromonas sp. S3260 | reverse complement strand
TGCCATTCGCTAGTAGTTATCGTTTAATAACAGTGTGTTATTTAAACGGTGATCTTCCTACAGAGGACTTTCACCTCATAAGTCAATGCCCATGTCGGGCGTACACAAGCAGCTATACAAAGGCTTGATAACATATCGTTATCAAGCTTTTTTACACCCCAACACATACACCCCAACAATACACATTACCCACCCAACGTAGGCCGGTTAAGTGGCAAAGCCACGCCACCCGACATAACCACCACACACCCAAGCAATTGTTTTTTAACGGCATTTATAGCTGTTATCAATAATCTGCAATTGCCAGTTTAAATTATCGCCGTCACTAATTAGGGTATTTACCCCCGCTTGTTTACCAGGTTCATATGGCAAGCAAGGTAAATCAGCCTTTGAGTATTTATTAACCGCGTTTGAGGCACGGAGTTGAAATTTCATAAACTAAACTTATTGTACTAAAACACATTAGATAACCACTTTTATAAGTATATAATTTGACTGCTAAAGTATTACTATAGATTGCTTAACTACTTTTCCAGTTTGGTTATTTACACAGCCTCTGAATAATAATACTTGTATCGGCCCACTCATATTTTGGCTACTGTGATGTTTTATAAATAGTAATGGAGCTGCCATGCAAATTATTTACAGTAGTTGCAGATACTACATGGCTATTTGATAAGAGTTTAAAAGTAGCATCAAATCTATTAGCTTCCCCTAAGTAATTACAGGCAATAGCAGTAATTCTAACATTGCATCGCCATGCAGCTTAATACCGCTTGCTTGTTCAGTTAAAGCTGTTTCATTTGATAAGTACCAGTCTTTGTAACTAAACATCAGTCGCTGCTTTAAACTTTCAGCTTTATCGCCTTGTTTAGCCAGCACAGTTTTCTTTTTACCTTCAGGGTAATCGTTGCCTAGGCTTGAATTAGTAGAGCTACTTACTAAACATAAATTTGCAAACGTATCAATGAGCTTGTTATCCATAGCCTCTGTTTTAGAGGTTTGTGGATAGTGATGTTCAACCGAGCTACGGTTTGTAAATTTAAACTCGGTGGCTACTTTTTTAATAGAATTAACAACGGGCGTATCTAAAAGAATCTCATCATCCGTACCTAATAAACTAAATTTAACCTTATCAAAGTCTCCTCTGTTAAGTTCAAGCCATATTTTGTAGTCGAGGTAATTAAAAATATAATTTTGTACCGAAGTGCCACAATTAATAGTTTGTTTTAGAAGCTCTTTTTGAGATTGGATGCTACTTTTAGTATCTATATTTCCAATAGAACATAATTGATTAAAAGCACTTGTTTCTAATTGAACAATGAAATTCTTAACGTCGATTGTTTGTTCTTGATTAAACAAATACCTTAGCGTATTTGCAAGCCAATGCTTATAACTGTTACCCGGGTAAGACACATTAAACATACTTTGTAGCATAACCAGCTTTTCGCTATTCTCTATAAAAGTATTAACAGTTGAAACATTATGCTTGGCTTTTTCTGAGCTTTTTCTTACTAAAGTACGCACTCCCCAGTTTTTTTCTGGGCTACTTAAATCACGCTTGATAATGTAACAATCAAACAAATACCGTGTTTTTAATAATACACCGGCAAACCGCCTGACCTTTTGAGCGCATTTATCTTCGGCTAGGCCCTCTAGAATGTATGTATCGAACTCTTTAATAAGCTTTTTATCATCAAGCGACACCTTTTGTTCAATCAACTCATCAGCATCCACAAAAAGTGTAAGAGCATGGAGCAAAAAGTTAGGAAAGTTTATTATCGATCGAAAGCGATCATCCAATTGCGTTTGCTCATCATCTTTTTTTCTCTCATAAAACTTAGCTTCTGAATATAAGTTAAATAAATTTCCCTTACTCTGAGACTCCTGATAAATCGAAGCTTGCAAAGTATCTGAATTCTTTGATAATGCCTGCTCACTGTTAACTTTATCAAGCACAGCATTAAATAAGCCATTCCCCCCATAACTCAAAGTTAATAACTGCTTTAAATCATCACCAAATATTTTTGTTCTTACCTTGCTATCAAACCGAAACGGAATATAGTGCCCCATATCTGAGCACGCATCCCAAATTTGAGCAAACACGGGTTGCTCATTTTCAGGTAAATGATTCATTAAGCGGGCTTTAACAACTTCGTGCTTTTCGAGCTGTTCACCGCGATTATTCATTATTTCAAAGTAATGATTAAGATCGGTATCTTTAGGCACACATGTTCGGACAATAATTACTTTTTTAAATAAAAACTTTTTAAATTCAATTAATTCATTTGCATTAAATTTTGATTTAAAAATTTTTAAAGCCACATTAAATGCATTCACCATACTTGGTTCAAGGTTTTGTAACGTTTTACCTTTCGGTTCACCATGAACAAATAAAGAGAGAAGAGTACGTTTTGAACTTTCTCGGCATTCAAAGCTTAAATTAAGCGTTTTAATAGCTACTTCAACATTTAAATGTTTCAGCGCAGCCAAAATAATACACAAAGTAGTATGTCGTTGTTGACCATCAATGGTTTCATATTCAGTTATTTCTGTATTCGCTTGTCGTCTATCTACCACTAATGAGCCAACATAATAGTTTTTGTTTTCATCTTCTTTTCGTTGATCATCAATGTCATTAATAAGTTGTTCAACTTGTGCTTGCCCCCAAGCATAATTTCGTTGATAGCTAGGAATGGTATAAATAGCATTACCAAAAAATAACTCTTCGATAGTCAGCGCTTGGACGTCATTATTGCTCATTATTTGTATCCTTACCTAAATATAGTCCGTGTAATGCTTCTAACCCTTTGGTTTTATTACTGCTAACAGCCTCTTCATTTTTAATTACCACATAGCGCAATACTTCATTGGCATCTAAGGCATGCGCAATGACATTTAATAAACTACTGCTATTTTTTGCATAATTATCAATACTAGCCATTAATACTCGCGAGTTTTCCACTCTTAGCTTATAAGCCCAACAAAAGCATAAACGGATAGCTTGCTTAAAATGCTGCTCTTTAAATTTATCATGGTAAAGCATTACAACAGCTAAAAATAAATTACGCGCATAATTATCACCTGCCCTATGCGAGCCATTGTAACTTTTTAAATAAGGTGCTAACTCAGTATGCTTTTCTAAGTATTTTTGCTGTTCAATATAATGAGCTACAAATTCAAAAAAACGTGAGCCGTTAAGTATAATTTGACCTATCTGATGTGGGTACTTTAATTCGTTTTTATCAGCTATTCGATCCAAAGAGTGATTGTATTGAGTGGTGTAAATATGAGCTCTTAAAGCAGTCTCAATGTAATGCGGTACCTCTTTATTATTCAGGTTTACCCCTTTAAAAACATCAATATGTTTATTGGTAAAATATCTCCCATGTTCACCTTTAAGCCATCGTCTAATTCTGTATAAGTAATTAGCAAATATTGGTTTTAAATTACCCGAGCTTGTGGCTTCTTGTTCCCAGTGCTTAATAGTGTTTAATTTTGTTTGCTGAGTTTCGTGACCCATTTCGCGTAAGTGATATGCTTTTAAAAGATCATGAGGTTCAAGGGCTTTACCTCGTGCATTCTGGCTATCAAAAAATTGAAACGCCTCACTTATATCGCTCAGTTTAATAACAACAAGCGAGCAGTTCGATAAAATAAAAGTATATAAATTAATTAACTCTTGCTCATCCATTTGCTCAAGCTGCATGTTAATCAATGCACTGTTGTGCCGAACTTGTTGTTGCGACTCGGGATGATTAATGGCAATGGTGGTTAAAAGTGCAGGTTTATCCGTTATATTTAATTTAGTAGCTATAGCTGTAAGCAGAATACACAAAGTAATTGTGCGTTGCTGACCATCAACTATTTCAAGTTTATTGCCACTAGTTGCAGTATGTAGAACAACTGTACCCAATCGATACTCTGCACCGCTAATTAAATAATTACTTTTTATATCTACTATTAATTGAGCCACATTATGTTCATTCCAACGGTATGGCCGCTGATAATCTGGAATAACTAAATCACTCGCAAATAATGTTGCAATAGATTGAATCTCAGGAGAGATAGTACTACTCATTTAACCTTCCTTGTCATTAATATTTACCTGTGCAGGTAATCTCTAAAATTAATTATATTGTTATTACCAGCTATGTCCGTTGATGCTTTATTACCTCGCTGCTCTGAGGTGATCAACGTTTGGCAATAATATAATAAACGCTCTATGGGTATAAACTTCTCTTTGCGGCGAGTTGCTTTATTAGTAATACGTTTAGGTTGGGTGTTTAAGTGAATAGCTAACTCAATGGCAAGCTCTTTAGGTAAATCATAAAGTCCCTCTTCTTGTAGTGTTTGAGTAACCCAAAGTGCAGCGTCGCTAATATGCCCACTTATACTCAAATCGGTATTTTTAATCCAGTGTGGAGTAAACTCTGTTTTAGATAGTTCACTCAACAGCACCGCTATGTCGCTGCGTGGTATTAGCTGATACACCTCAAGCGTTTCAGCCATCATTAGCTGCCATTCATACTCTAAGCGCTGAGTTAATTCTTCTTGCGATAGCTTTAAACTAACCGGTATAAAAAATGTAAAACGGCTATTCGCTTCACAAACAATGATTGTTTTTTCACGAGATTTATAGCTGTTATCAATTATCTGTAATTGCCAGTTAAAATTATCGCTGTCACTGATCAGGGTATTTACCCCAGCTTGTTTACCAGGTTCATGTGGCAAGCGAGGTAAATCAGCTTTTAGGTATTTATTGAGTGCGTTTGAAGCGCTTAGACAAAGCAACATTTTATTATTCCCCACACCAATTGCGGCTATAGATCCCTGTTGCAACCGCTTTGTGAAAACTTGAATAAGGCCAGTCACTCACTCTTTTTACTAAACCATGTTTAAGTGGATTGAAGTGCACATAATTTACATGATGCCAATAATCTTGCTCATCACGAATGGTATGCTCCCAAAAGCGACGTTGCCATATGCCTCGTTCATTTTTATTCATGCGTGCCTCAGATAGGTATTCTCTTTTAGGTAACCCTTTAGAAAAGCGCTTTTTTATTTCACGCCATCGGCCAGAGTAGTCAAAATCCTCTTCGGGTAATGTTAGCACCGCATGAAGATGATCGGGTAACACAACCCACGCATCAATATGGAAAGGTTTATGTCGTTTAACCCAACGTACCGACTCACGTAGTAAATCAATGTGATCAACCAATAATGATTTATTTCGCTCAAGCAAATTAACTGTGAAAAAATACGTCCCTCCAGCTTGATAATTTCGACGATACCTCATAAAACCTCCATGTAAAAAATGTAGGTTGGTTAAGTGACGGAGTCACGCCAACCAACAAACCAACATCACCCCAAGCCGAATTACATTTATAATGCACAACCAATAACGTTGGATGACGCCTTCGGCTTATCCAACCTACATGATTGGTTTAAATACGTAGGTTGGTTAAGTGACGAAGTCACGCCACCCAACAAACCAACGTCACCCCAAGCCGAATTACATTTACAATGCACAACCAATAATGTCGGATGACGCCTTCGGCTTATCCAACCTACATGATTGGTTTAAATACGTAGGTTGGTTAAGTGACGAAGTCACGCCACCCAACAAACCAACATCACCCCAAGCCGAATTACATTTATATTGCACAACCAATAACGTTGGATGACACCTTCGGCTTATCCAACATTAATAAATAACCCGGTGTACGGCCGTTAATAATTAAAATTTTAATCTTCTATAACCGCTATAATAAAGCTGCTAAATATTTATCATTTTCTGCTTGGGTTGGTTAAAAATAAGTTGGTGCCGTTGCTTTCAAAGCGCTTATTCCAAACCAAATCAAAATAAATACGGTGATTTAAACCTATATTTGCCGCTTTTTCTTTTAAAAATTTTTGTATATCTGCGTAGTGCTGGGCTGTTTCAATGTCTTTATAGGTAAAGCGGCGTTTGATGCCTAAAGCCTTCGCTTCTTCAGTGGTAAATATAAATTCAGACTGAAAAATTTGGCTATCAAGGGGTAAAAATAGCCATGGTGTGGCGGTTTTTCTTGCTGGTGCAAAATCTTCCCCCATTGCTACAAAGTGCTCAAATACAATATCAATGGGCTTTCGTACTTTATTAAACGACTGCAATTGCGAAGGTTTAATGTTTTTACTCAGTTCAATTTTAAGCTCGCTACATAACTCGTTTGCAAGCTTGTTTAACTCTATTTCAGAGGTGAGATTATTTAATGTGTGAATTAAATAGTCTTTCTTTTTAGTTAATACATCTCTAAAGGTATGTGATGCGCCTAAACAATTATTATTTTTACGATGAAAGCCGCGATAGGTGTTTGAGCCTAAGCTTTTTAATACCAACTCCTCGTAGCTAAGTAATGGCGTGGGTGTTAAAAATACCGTATAGCCCACTTCGTTCATGCGTTTTATTTGTCCCTGCATTTATTATTTATCCTTACGCGTGAAATAAACGGCTTGTTTTGAAAGCTTGGTTTCAGTTATGTTTTTATTTAATTGACGTTGGGCCATTTAACATCCTTGTTGTTATTTTATAAATAGCGTTATAGTTCGCCTGCAAATGCTTTTTGGCTGAGAGAGTTAAATAGAGGTTTTTGCGATTGAAGCTCCGAAATTTTCAACAATTTCTCAACTTTACCAACGATTGACATAAACTTCTCTTGAATATCTAGAGGTGGAACAATGATGTCTAAAGATTCAACCTGTTGTTTTGTTAGCGCTTCTCGTGTTGCTCCCCCTGCAGTAGCAATCTGCATTAACTTTTGCTTATAACTACTTGAAGTTATCAATCTCGCTAAGAACGTTGGTAATACTTTCTCTTTTTTTGCTCTGATGATACAAACGTGCTGATTAACTCGCGCCGGCAATATATCGTTATCAACTAATGTTGCTCTACAAACAGATGCTCCTGTTATATTTAATAAAAGATCATCTTTCTCTATTACTACATTTTTTAACTTGTCAGCTTGAGTATCTGAAATAAACGCTAGGTCTTTATGCACAAATTTATTGTCATGTACATTAAGACTGCGGATTAACGATATTCCTTCCTCCAGATAGGCCTCTTTACCACCTCTAGGTGTTGAACCACTACCTAGTTTAAGCGTTAGCTCTTTTAAAGGTTTCTTTTTCCACCCCTTCGGATTACTAACCGGATCACCAAACATATCCAAAAATACGCTACGTAGGAAGTCGTCGGCGAGTTGAATGGCTTGTTTGCGTTTGCGGCGGATGGCGTCGGCTTTATCTAAAATCGCGGCTATGCGTTTCTGCTCGTCCAGTGGTGGTAATGGGATTTTTAAATCCTTTAAAAAATCTGAAGGAACCCTTTTTTGACCAGCACTACCTGACATATTTCGCTCACCTAAATGACGAAACCATTTATTCCAAACTAGGTAAAATAAATACTTACCATCTAGCTTTTCAATATCAGCTCTAATTACATGAAACTCTGTTGTCCCAAAGCCTATTTGAGTCTCTAAGCAGTCTAAGTACGCTGCTTTACCATTTTCAAAGCAAGGTGTGATTTTAGCTACTACAACATCATTCTTTTCAAAATAGGTAAAACCTTTTCGAGTTTCACCCAAAATTCGTTTTTCCTGCTCTAAAACTTGACCTTGCTCTGAAATAGATGCCATTGGTAAAAATGTGACTTCTTGAGCCTCATCAATATTTTTAGGTAACCTGGGGTTAATCTCAGCTACTTCACTTAACTTAACTAACGGCCAACTCACAGCATACCCTCCAACTCTTTCAAGTCAGCCAGTATTTCGTTCTCTAAACTCACTAATTTACCTAATATTTCTTTTGGCGGATCGTAGCTTTCTTCTTCATACACCACTTCTTTATAGCGGTTGATTGAAAGGTCGTATTTGTTGCTGGCTATGTCATCTTTACTGACCCAAAACGCCTTCTGGGTTTTATCATTGCTATCGTTTGTCGCGGCTGCTTTATCACGAATTTTAAATTCACTGATTAAGTTTGGTAAATCGTTAGCTTTTATTGGTGTGCGCTTGTCATCCAAGCTAAAACCATCGGCTTGTACGTCGTAAAACCATACATGATCGGTGCTGCCACCTTTGGTGAATATAAGTATGGCAGTTGAAACACCAGCGTAGGGTTTAAACACGCCACTGGGCAGTGAGATTACGGCTTCTAGCTGGTTGTTATCCACCAGCATTTGGCGCAGTTGTACGTGCGCTTTTGATGAGCCAAAGAGTACGCCATCGGGTACGATAGTAGCCGACTGCCCGCCTATTTTTAACATGCGCTCAATAAGGGCTACAAACAGCAGCTCGGTTTTTTTGGTTTTTACTTTGCGTAATAACTCAGGGCATACGTCTTCTTCGTCTAGGCTGCCTTTAAATGGCGGATTGGCGAGAATGATGTCGTACCCTTCTTTGGCCTTTTGCGGGTAGTGCTCTTTAAAGTTTTGGCTTAGGGTATCTTGATAATGAATGCCTGGCTGTTTAATGCCGTGCATTACTAGGTTCATAGCGGCTACGCGCAGCATAGTGGCGTCAAAGTCAAAGCCGTTGAACATGTGAGCATCTATGTGGCTGCGCTGCTCTGGGGTAATTAAATCACCTGAGTAAAGCAGATTTTCGAGCGGTTTACCGCTATCATCACATTGCACGTTGCCATCTACATCAAGCACGGGCTCGCGGTCTATGCCCTCGGCTGATGTGTATTTTTGTAAGAGGTATTCGTAACTTACTGATAAAAAGCCACCGGTGCCGGTTGATGGGTCACATATTTGGCTGGTTACATCTGGGTCCATCATTTCAACCATGGCGCGTATAATATGGCGCGGTGTTCTAAATTGGCCGTTAATGCCTGCTGTGGTGAGTTTACTCAATAGGTATTCGTATAAATCGCCTTTGGTGTCTGAGTTTTCAAGCGGGAGGTCGTTTACCATTTCAACGGCTTTTACCAATAGGCTTTGCTTTTGAATCATTAATTGCGCGTCTTTCATAAACTCGTTAAATATCGCGCCTTCTGGCGATACGTCGTCTGAGGTTTTTGAAAAGTACGGAAACAGCTCATCTTTAACCAGTTTGTATAACTCTTCTGCCCCTAAATGGCGCAGGTTTTGCCAACGAATGTGTTGCTCATCGTCGTTAAAGCGGCGGTTAAACGGCTGCTTAGTACGTGCACTTCGTTTTTCATCGGCTTGCTCGTTCATGTCGAGCATACGGGCGTACATTAAAAAAGTAATTTGCTCTACTACGGTCAGCGGGTTAGTAATGCCGCCTGTCCAAAATTCTTCCCATAGTTTGTCTATTTTACTTTTTAAAGGTCCGGTTATCATAATTTTCCTAGTGTGAGCGGTTTATTGCGCTCATTGTATTGATTAAATTTTATATCATGGTGTTGGATGGCGCTCTGGCTTATCCAGCATCCTCGGATAGCGCTTTGGCTTATCCAACATCGTCGGATGGCGCTTTGCCTTATCCAACATCATCGGATGGCGCTCTGGCTTATCCAACCTACGTTTTGTGCTATTTAATTTTGGCTTAATAAATTTTCGATTAAGCGAATAATGGTGTCTTTTTCTTTTGGGTTTGACTCTGCCACTAGCAAGGTAATGGCCGCTAACCCTGTATCGTTTATTACGGGTTGATAATACTCATTTAACAGGCGTTTATTACGATTTAAAAAATCGACAAATAAAAATGCTGCGGTGCGTTTATTACCATCACTAAACGGGTGGTTTTTAACCACGAAGTACAATAAATGCGCGGCTTTACTTTCTACGCTTGGGTAGGCAGGCTCACCAAATACACTTTGATCTAAAGCGCCCCAAATTGCACCTAGGCCGCTGTCACGCTCTTGTGCAAATAGCTTGGTAGCTTCGCCTTTGTTTATAAGGTTTTGCTTAAGCTGTGAAATTGCGATTTTTGCATCATTAAGTGGTGTAAGTGCGCCGCCTAACTCCCCTTGTGGAGAATTAAGCAGTCCTTCATCATACTGTTGTAGCCATAAAAAGGTTTGCGTGTAACTGGCAATTATATCTACAAGCCCTGCTCCAAATTCACTGTTTTGTGGCAAAACAGCAATACGTTTAACGAGTTGTAATGCGTTATCTAGCTCTGTTGCGTTTTGCGCTAATCGCTCTTGATTTAAGGTGTAGCCTTTTAATAAATGCTGCTTTAATGTTTTAGTTGCCCACTGGCGAAAGCGCACCCCATTTTTAGATTTAACGCGATAACCCACAGAAATAATAACGTCGAGATTATAATGGTTTACAGTATAACTTTTGCCATCTGAGGCAGTTGTCCGGAAATTCCGGACAACTGCCTCTTCAATTAACTCTTCATCTTTAAAAATATTACGAATATGTTCAGACACTGTACGCTTGTTTTTATCAAACAGTACTGCCATATCTGCTTGAGTGAGCCATACTGATTCGTTCTTTAATGAAACAGATAATTGCAACGCACCGTCATCAGATTGATAAACTTCTACTTGATTAGCCATTTACACTATCACTTCTTTATCTACCGTTTGGTTTTTATCACCCAATTGTACATCAAACTGCTTAATAAATTGCTCTATTACGTCGGCTTGTTGCTGGCTAAATACGCCATCGAGCCCCATGTCGTGTATTTGTGTAAAGGGCGCATCGTAAAGCTGAGCTATTTCAATTGCGCCGTGGCGAATTAGGTGGTTTTTTAACATACCAATAAAGCGCTGTTGTTTAGCATTTACATGGGTGTGTATTTGCTGCACAAAGGCAGTAAAGCTGTGCTCTATGGCGTTTTTATCCATGCCGACTATGGTACGCAATATTTTGTCTAAGCTAGCGGTTGATTCAGGAAAAAACTCTTTTAATGTATTTAAATCAACACTTGGGTTTTGCGTATGCACTAACGAGCTTAATTGCGCTAAGTCGGCTTCGGTTACTTGTTCGCCGTTGCGAATTTTTTTAAGTACGCTGTCGGTTTCAAATAATGGGGTGAGTGTTTTTTCAACCTCTTGGCGGTATATTTGATAATCTATAGAGACTATTTTTGTAAGCCTATCAGCCTCTTTAATTTGGTTTGTGTCTTCTTTAATATCAAGCACAAAATCACTTGTTGGTGGCTTCACGCTTTTATTACGTAGGTGAATAATACTGCGTAAATTAATGCGGCTTTGCTCAAGCGCTGCATGGGTTAAATACTGCCAATATTGCTGTGTTTGTATTTCTGCTATGGCAGGTGCTTTGCTTCGCACTTCGTTTAGGTGCATTTGAAGCGATTCAACCTTGTTCATTACACTTTGTTTAGCTAAATCAATTTGGCTGGCGTCGGTAAGTAATAGGGTTTGAATAGTGGTTAGCTCAGAATCAAATTTATAGGCTTCACTTTGCCCCATTATGTTACGCCATTGCATAAGCGGCGCGACTTTTTCGAGTAAGTCGCTGGCTGTGTTAGGCGCAAATTGATTAAGGCGTTTTAGGTCTTTATAGGTTTCGACCACTTGCCAGTTATCGCGCACCGATATTGATTCCATTGGCAGTAGGCAAATATCGTCGTGAATTAACTTAATGGTTTGCTCAAACACATCCATATTTGCTTTTTTGAGGGCTGTTTGTGCAAGGGTTACCCGCGCTTCAAATAGTTTTTGCAGTAACGATTTTGCTTGTTTTACGTCGTCTTCTTCTGGGTTTTCGTCAAAGTATTCAAAGTTTGCCCAGTGATCGAATATTAAAAAGTGAGTTTTGTGCTGCCCTGGTCCGTATAGGTTTTCGCATAAGCGTGTGCCACGGCCGATCATTTGCCAAAACTTTACTTTTGATTTTATGGGTTTTGCAAAAACCAGGTTTACACATTCAGGTACGTCTATGCCGGTGTCGAGCATATCGACCGACACCGCAATACGCATACTGTTTTCGTCGCTTGATTTAAAGTCGTCTATTAGCTCTTCGGCGCGTTCGTACTTTGAGTGAATAACGCGGCAAAAATTAGCACCATGTTGTGGGTAAAGCTCGCTAAATAGCTGCGCTAATAATTCAGCGTGGGCTATGTTACGGGCGAATATGATTGTTTTACCGGGCAGTTGGCCGTCTTTATCGCGCAGGCCTTTTTCCATTAAGTTACGCAGTATTAGCCTGTTAGTGTCTTTATTTTTAATGGCTTCGTCTATTTGTTTTGCGTCAAAATCGAGCTCATTAGGGTCAATGCCTTGCTCTTCTAATTGGGCTATTTGCTCATCGGTTAGGTTGTCTTTTTTAATGCCTTCGCGCAAAAACTGTGTGGTGTAACTTACAATTTTGTAAGGCACTAAGTTACCTTGTTCTATGGCGTCTTCAAGTGGGTAGTTGGCTGTGGGTAGTTTGTAATCGCACCCAAACAAATCACAGGTTGAGCGCGATACCATTTCTACCGGTGTAGCAGTTAAGCCTACTTCTAGCGCGTCAAAGTATTTAAAAATATCACCGTAAATATTGTAAATTGAACGGTGGGATTCGTCCGCTACTATTAGGTCAAAATAACCTACATCGTACTTGTTCATTATGCGTAGCATACCCGGGTACGTTGCGATAAACACCCGCGCGCTGGCTGCGGTGTTTTTAGCGCTTTTGCCTACGATATGAACTGGCTCTTTGGTGAATTCGGTAAAGGCATTACCCGCTTGTTTACGCAGCTCTTTTCGGTCACATAAAAACAGTACGCGCTTAGCCCAACCCGCATCAAGCAGACGTTTGGCAAGGGCAATAGATACGCGTGTTTTACCTGTGCCAGTTGCTTGTACAATAAGCGCTTTACGGTGTTTATCACTAAAACGCTCACATACTCGGGTAATTGTTTCCATTTGATACAAACGCCCTGCTACTGCGGTATCAATCGGCGTGGTGTTTAGGTCTTTTTTAAGTGTGCGCTGCTTTATTAAATACTGCAGTGAGTCTTTAGAGTAGTAACCATATAAGCCTCTGCTGTTATAGCCTTGTGCATCGTCGAGTATTTTAATATCCCAGCCGTTTGAATAAAAAATAATAGGGCGTTGGCCATATTGCTTTTCAAGCGCGTTAGCATAAAGCATTGCTTGCTGACGGCCTTTTTCGATATTTTCGCGAGAGCGCTTTGCCTCTATTACCGCAAGTGGTTTACCGTCGTCATCCCATAATACGTAATCAACAAAACCTACGCCTGTTGTTGTAGGTTGATCTGTTACTTTTACTTCTTTGCCAACGTCTTCTGTTGATTCGTCGTCAAGTGCAACGTGCCAACCAGCATTACGTAAATCTAAATCGATAATGCGTTTACGGGTTTCGTCTTCGTTAAAGTTAAAACTAGAGTTAACAATTTGCTCATTACGGGTTTTAACCTGAGCCAGCTTTTCTGCATCAATAGTTTGTTTTAGTTTTGCTGCTTGCTGCTGTGCTTGTTTTTGTGCAAGCTCTGCGGCTTCTAGTTCGTCAAGTGCGCGTTTTAAACGGGCCTGATTTTCGGCTAGCTGCTTGGTGAGTTGCTTGTTCTTTTTTGCAAACTCGTCATCACTTTGGTTAGTGGGCTGTGTTTGCTCAGGCGCTTTAAACTCTGGGCATTCTTGTTGCGTGCCATTGGCATACGCCATAAATAAGTACGAGGCTACAAAGTAGCTTTCTTTTAATATCCAAATAGCTTGTTGTTGGTCAACTTTGCCTTCGTGGGCTGCTTGATTACCACTTTTACGAATGGCGTGAAGTTTATCGGTAATTAAACGCGGAACCGCGCTGGTAAAGTCGTCGGCGGTAAGTTTATCAAAAATGTTAGAAGTGGGTAAAACAGGTAAACTAAGTTCTTTATATAAGTAACCTACTACTTTTTCGGCAAAGCAACGCAGCTTAACCAGTGAGCTTTGTGGATCGGTAATCGCATAGTCTTCTGCAAAAGCGGCTAACTGGTGTAGCTCTGGCCACTTAGATTGAATATGTTCAAAGTTCATTGATTGCTTCATTACTGATTACTTCCTTATCAACTAATTTACCATGCGTTATTATTTTTATGCGTTTGCAAGCTTGCGAATATTAAGCCGTTATATTTATTTTTATATTGTGTGTTACTGCACTTAACCAGTAGCTTGTTTCAAAGCTTTGGTTATTAGAGTCAATCGCTATTTTTTTAGCAAGCTCGTTGGGTAACACTTTATTTATTTTATTATTTATGCGACTACGCGTTTGCTGCACAAAGGTTTTTTCCATTACCTTTAAATTACTGTGTAGACCGTCTCTAAAATCTTCGGGCTCTATGCCAAACGTATCACGGAATATACGTAAATCACTGCTATTTTGCTGTAAAAGCATGAGGTATTCTTTGCTGTAACGCAAAGACTTTTCAAAATCACGACTTACCACTAACTGTTTATTCTCACTTTGGCTGTATTGATTTAACCATAAATAAAAGGCGGTTTCTTTTGCGGTAAGTTTAATTTCGATACCTGCAAAGGTAAGTGTTTTTGCTTTTGCGTTTACCTCTAGGGTTAAATCTTTTTTATGGGCTGAGTTTAAGCTTGCGACTGTTTGGCTAAACGATGCACTTTGCATGTTGGCAATGAGGGTTTCGTCGATAGATTGGCGCATTCGTACAAATGGGATCTCGGCAAGGGTTACCTTTGCATTAATACAATCAACCTGTTTACCATTTTTACCTTTAATAACTTGGCTGTATGGTGTTGGATAGTAAAAGTCTTTTACAAATTCAAATTCATCATTAACGAATACATGACTGAGAGAGTCTTGCTCGCGCCCTAACAACGACATGGCATAGCCTAAATAAAACGCCATTGTTTTACGTCCACCCGCTATAGATGCATGAATACTAATATCGTTTTTATTGGTAAGTTCAAACACTTTACGCGTAATAAAGTCGGCCATGTAGGTTTGTTCTATTTCAGATTTAGCATCATTAATAGCTTGGCCTTTATCATCTTCTATTAGCCATATGTTTTCATCGGGGAGTTTAATGTTGGGAAGTTTATAATCTGCTATTAGTTTAGCTAAATGGCCCTGCTCAAATAGTCCATCGGTGAGCATAGCCTTGGTGCTTTTTGTAGTTATAACAAATACTTCTTTAGGCATGGGTTTACCCTGCTGATAAAGCGCAAAAAGCGTTTCGGTTAATACTTGTGGGCTGGCACCGGTAACTATTAGTAGTACATACTTCATCAACGATCCTTTTGTATGAGGGATCTGCATAATACATAAATTACATAGTTAATGAAACTTGTTTGAGCTCAGTGGATTAAGTGAAATAAAGTGAAGTGATTAAAACGCCCGAATACTTGCAAAAAAAAGTTTAATTTAGGGCACAAAAAAAGGACGCTAAAAAGCGTCCTAATATTGAATAATGGTGGAGGAAGAGGGATTCGAACCCTCGTTAGGGATTAACCTAAACACACTTTCCAGGCGTGCGCCTTCAGCCACTCAGCCATTCCTCCACGGTGTTGCAGTGCAACAGCACGTTATAGTATGAAATAGGTTACATAGGTGCAAGGCATTTTTAAATTTGTGCTGCTAAGTGCCTAATAATCAATCAGCAATTTACTTTAGGCATAAAAAAACGGCTAACCCAGTAGGATTAGCCGTTTTTATACAAAGTGATGTTTACTTTGCCATGTTGGCTGTAAAGTCTAACATGCGATTAAGTGACTTGAGCGCGCCTTCGCGTAAGTCCATATCTACAAATACTTCTTTACCGCTGGCATCAATCAGTGCTTCCTCAATCGCTTGTAAGCCGTTCATTGCCATCCAAGGGCAGTGAGCGCAAGTTTTACACGTAGCGCCGCTACCAGCCGTTGGCGCTTCAAAAAACTCTTTCTCTGGGCATAGTTGCTGCATTTTATAAAAAATACCGCGATCGGTGGCTACAATAAACTTTTTATTAGGCATAGTTTGCGCAGCTTTAATTAGCTGGCTTGTTGAACCCACCGCATCTGCCAGTGCTACTATTTCGGCAGGTGACTCTGGGTGAACCAATACACCTGCGTCTGGGTGTAGGGCTTTCATATCTTTAAGCGCTTTGGTTTTAAATTCATCGTGTACGATACATGCGCCGTTCCACATGATCATATCGGCGCCGGTATTTTTTTGAATGTAGCTACCTAAATGCTTATCTGGGCCCCAAATAATTTTTTCGCCTTGCTCATCTAAGTGTTCTACTATTTCAAGTGCACACGATGAGGTAACTATCCAATCTGCACGCGCTTTAACCGCGGTAGAGGTGTTAGCGTATACCACCACTTTACGATCTGGGTGTTGATCACAAAATGCTGAAAACTCATCCACAGGGCAACCAATATCTAATGAACAGGTCGCTTCAAGTGTTGGCATGACCACAGTTTTATTAGGCGTTAAAATTTTAGCGGTTTCACCCATAAAACGTACGCCTGCGACGATGATCATGTCGGCATCGTGGCGAGCACCAAAACGTGCCATTTCTAGTGAATCGGCTACACAGCCCCCTGTTTCTTCGGCAAGTGCCTGAATTTCAGGATCTGTGTAGTAATGGGCTACAAGCACTGCATTTTTATCTTGCAGTAGTTGCTTAATACGTGCTTTATATTCGCCTTGCTCGTCTTTAGTTAACGGCGCTGGCTTAGGAGGAAAGATATAACCTTCAGGCATAATAGTTTGAGCTAGACTCATGTTCTCGACCACTTCATCTACAGTGCATTAATTACGGCAAATTATACGAGAATACGCAGGTAAATAACAGCTATCTGGGCATGCTGTTTATAAATAAAAATAACAAACTAATTTAAATATAATAAGGGGAATGTTGAGATTTTTTAGAAGTGGTGGGTCATGATGGACTTGAACCATCGACCAATGGATTAAAAGTCCACTGCTCTACCAACTGAGCTAATGACCCGCTCTAAATTCTGTGTAGAATTAACACGCTGCGTAAATCCGCCGATTAAACCAATCTTTACCTAAATAAAGAATGGTGGGTCATGATGGACTTGAACCATCGACCAATGGATTAAAAGTCCACTGCTCTACCAACTGAGCTAATGACCCGCTCTGTGTGCTTACTATTTAAGTGAGCTGCGTAAATCCGCCGATTAAACCAAACTTTATCTTGATAAAGAATGGTGGGTCATGATGGACTTGAACCATCGACCAATGGATTAAAAGTCCACTGCTCTACCAACTGAGCTAATGACCCGCTCTGTGTGCTACTGTTTAAGATAGCTGCGTAAATCCGCCGATTGAACCAATCTTTACCTTAATAAAGAATGGTGGGTCATGATGGACTTGAACCATCGACCAATGGATTAAAAGTCCACTGCTCTACCAACTGAGCTAATGACCCGCTCGGGTTTACTTATAAAAAGTAAGTGCACGTAAATCCGCCGATTAAACCAATCTTTACTTAAATAAAGAATGGTGGGTCATGATGGACTTGAACCATCGACCAATGGATTAAAAGTCCACTGCTCTACCAACTGAGCTAATGACCCGCTCTGTGTCTAACTGCCATTAATTCATCCTGAAGCTTGGGACCGGCTCGTCGTCCTGACTCGCGTTCATAAGACTGCGAAACTTCGTTTCGGTTCTTATTCACCCAACTGAGCTAATGACCCGCTCTGGTTTACTTATAAAAAGTAAGTACGCGTAAATCCGCCGATTAGACCATTCTAAATATAAAAAAGAATGGTGGGTCATGATGGACTTGAACCATCGACCAATGGATTAAAAGTCCACTGCTCTACCAACTGAGCTAATGACCCGCTCTTTTTGCCGCATTTCGAGTGGGGTTACCATTCGTTTGCTGCGGGCGCTTATAATACTTATTTATAAAATGAGTGCAACCGAAATTGTCTCTTTTTTTAAGTTTTTATGTCTAGTTGAGCAATTTTAGACCGCTTATGACAAAAAGCAGTCTAATCAAGCATCAACATTTATTTTGATAAGCGTTCTGTGGCTAATTTAGCAGCAGTTGTACTTGGGTACTGATTGATAAGCTCATTCAGTATTTTTTGTGCTTCTGCCTTCAAACCTTGCTCTTGTAAAAGTGTACCAAGCTTTAACATCGCATCTGGGCGTTTATTTGAATTTGGAAATTCGTTAACAACTACTTTAAAGTGCTCGGCTGCTTTTACACCGTCATTTTTAATCGTTAATAGTTGTCCCAGCCAATAATGTGCGTTTGAGGTGTACACTGAATTTGGATACGTTGTTAAGAACGCTTGAAATTCTGGAATAGCTTGGTCGTAGCGTTTATCTTTCATTATAAGCGCAACAGCACGTTCGTACGCTTCGTTTTCAGATAAATCGCTGCTGTAGCTCTGCTCGTTACTAGGCTGTGTGTAGTCTGTTGTAGGCGCTGGAGCGGTCGGCTTTGCATACGCTTGGCTAACACGGTTCTCAATTTCTTGATAAAGCTCGCGTTGACGCTGGAGTACTTTTTCAAGCTTATAGCTTTGCTCTTCTGTTACTCCGCGTATTTGACTAACTTCATCTTGCAGTAAATTGAGCTGTTGCTGTAACTCTACTTGTAAAAAATTACGCTGTTGCATCATACTTTCAAGTGTTGCTAAACGCTTTTCAATGCTTGACTGTGAACTTGCAGCTTCTGAAACAGGAGCGGGAGCAGCCAAAACTTGGGTGCTCCCGCTCAATATCATGGCTGCCAAAATAATTTTCGGCTTCATAATATCTCTTATCTTAGTAAACTAGTACCGCACGGCGGTTTTTAGCGAAAGCAGACTCAGTGCGAGATTTAACCATTGGCTTTTCTTCGCCGTAGCTAACTACTGACATTTGGCTTGCAGAAACACCTAAGCTTTGTAGGTATTTTTCAACTGCTTGTCCACGGTGCTCACCAAGTGCAATGTTGTACTCTGGCGTACCGCGCTCATCTGCGTGGCCTTCAATTAATACTTTAACAGAAGGATTTTTAACTAAAAACTCAGCGTGTGCACGAAGTAAGTCTGCATATTTGCTTTCAACTGTCGCTTTATCAAAGTCAAAGTAGATAATTTGCTCTTGACGAAGCGCTTCGTACTTTTGACGAAGTTGCTCTTCTGCTTGTTGCTCTGGCGTCATTGTGGCTACTTCAACTGTATCCGTTGTTGTTTGCTCAACAGTTGCTTGGTTTGACTGGTTAGCTGCATTTTCGTCGATATCTGAAGATGAGCTACAAGCTGCTAGTGTCATTACTGGCACAGCAATTAGCAGGCCTTTAAGTATTTTGTTAAGTTGCATTGAGTAGATTCCTATTTTGAGTAAACCAGCAATTATTACTGTAAATATGGCGACCAAGCAGGTGCCTTTACTTGTCCATCAAGCACAGGTAAACGTGCTTTAAAACGACCGTCCATCGATACTAGCGCAAGTACCTGTTTATTATTGTGGAGCGTGCTGTATATAATCATCGAGCCATTTGGCGCTATGCTCGGTGATTCGTCAAGGCGAGTTCGTGTTAAAACTTGAAACGCACCTGTAGCCAACTCTTTCTTAGCAAGATGATACTGTCCGTTAGTACGGTTTACCATCACTAATTCTTTTCCGTCTGGCGAAATAGAACCCGCTAGGTTCATGTCACCGTCAAAGGTTAATCTTTGCGTTCTGCCAGTTTTTAAATTTAACTTATAAATCTGAGCATTACCACCCCTTTCCGACGTAAATACTATATCTTCACCATTTGGGTACCACGAAGGTTCGGTATCTATACTACGATGGCGTGTTAATCGCGTCTCTTTACGTGTTAGTAAGTCTAATAAGTAAACCTCAGTTGCACCAGTTTTATCTTTTGACAGCACTAGCAGTAACTTTTTACCATCTGGCGAGAATTGCGGCGCGCCGTTAATTCCCTTGTAGCTGGTGATCAATTCGCGTTTACCCGTATAAATGTCTTGAATGTAAATTTGGCTCTGGCGATTTTCAAAGGTTACATACGCTAACTTAGTACCGTCAGGTGACCAAACCGGTGACATTAATGGCTCTTTTGAACGCAATAATACTTGTTCATTAAAACCATCGTAATCAGCAACGACTAACTGATAAGGCTTTTCATCAGTATCACGTACAATAACATAGGCTATTTTTGTTAAAAATGCGCCTTTTTCGCCAGTTAGCTTTTCATAAATAACATCACTAATGCGGTGCGAGTATCGACGAAATCCAGTTTCACCAATTACGCTTTGACGTGCTTCTAAAATATGGTCTTGGCTTTGAACAAGCTTACCGTTGCTCATCATTTGTGTTTCACCGCCAGTAATTTGGCCGCGAATAACATCAACAAGCTCATAACGTACTAAGTAACGTCCGTTGGTTTGCTGTTCTACTTCACCCACTAAAACCGCTTCAACGCCTTTATTAACCCAAGCGCCGTAATCAATATCGCCGTCTTTATGTGGTTGTTGAGGCATTTGTGAAACGCTAACTGGCTTAAATTTACCACTGCGCATTAAATCAGCAGCAATAACATCGCTAAGCTGCTCTGGAATAGGGCCAATACCTTGATATTTAAAAGGCACAATCGCAATCGGTCTTGCACCGTCTATACCTTCAGTAATAACAATTTCAAGTGCCGCGTGTGCAACACCCTGAAACCCTAATATTAAAACTAAACAGGCTATTTTAATTTTGTTAAACATGTCATCCCTTAAAACTCTGGCGCGATGGTTATATTAATATTCTTTAATTGTTCGAATACGTCTTTATCTTTCGATACCGGTAATGTGTCGGCCATGCGAACCGCTCTTAAAGCAGCTTCACACACTAACTTATCACCACCTAACGACTTAACCTGCGTAACCAAGCCATTAAACCCAAGACGGAGATTAATGCGGCATTGCTGGTTTTTCATTTTTTCATCAATTAATAAGTTTTGCTGAATACGCGCCATAATTAATGCACGGTATTTATCAACCTCACTCACTACTTGCTGTTGACGTATTTTATTGCGTGCAGCCTGCTCTTTGGCAAGTTGCTCTTGCAGTATTTGTTCTTGCAATGCTTGCTGACGTTTACGCTCAGCTTCTTCAGCACGTTTTTTACGCTCTTCTTCGGCTTTTTTAAGCGCGGCTTCTTCGGCTTTGCGTTTGTCGGCAGCCGCTTTAGCAGCATCTTCAGCCTCTTGCTTTTGCTTTTGCGCTTGTTTGGCTTTTGCTCGCTCACGTTGTTCTATTTCGCGGGCTTTTTTAGCTTGAGCTTCGGCTTCAGCTCTTTCTTTCTCTTTAGCTTTGCGCTGCTGCTCTAGCTTTTTAATGCGTCTTGCTTCAGATTCTCTTTGCTTACGTGCGTCTGCTGCGCGGCGCTCTAAATCACGAATGCGTTTATCTTCAGCGCGCTTTTTATCATCTTCTTTCTTTTTAAGCTCAGCTATTTTTTGCTCAACCTGCTGTTGATCCACGGTCACAGCAGACACCGCATTTTCTGGCTCAGGAATGGCGGCATTAAGCGTCACTTCCATTACTTTAGGTTTAGGTGGATGAATGTTTGCTGACGCATACAAAAATCCCCCTAATGCTAAATGCAGTATTACTGATTTGATTAACGACGTATTCATATGACTACTTGGTCCCCTCAAAGGATTCGGTCATTAAGCCTACCGATGGTACACCTGCATTCTTCAAAAAATCCATGAGCAGTAACACTTCTTGATACGACACTTTACCTGAGCCTTTAATCATTACTGGGGTATCAGGGTTTTTCATTAGTTGTAGTTTAATTACAGCGGCTACATCTAATGCTTCCATTGGCTCTTCCGGATCAGTACCTATGCTTACATAATACTTACCTTGCGAATCAATAGAGGCAATAATGGGCGGCGTATCTTTGGTATCAACCAAGTCTGACTCTTCCATTTTTGGTAGGTCTACTTTTACGCCATGGGTTATTAATGGCGCAGTGGCCATAAATATAATAAGCAACACCAACATTACATCAATGTATGGTACTACATTAATTTCTGCGACTGGGCGACGCTTTTTACGCTGGTACATTCGCTTGAGCCTCTATTTGGGTAGCTGCTTGACGGTGTAAAATATTGGCAAATTCTTCCATAAAGTTAATGTAATGAGATTCTAACTTTTCAACTTTATTAGCAAATCGGTTATAGGCAATAACGGCAGGAATAGCCGCAAATAAACCCATTGCTGTTGCAATCAAAGCTTCTGCTATACCTGGTGCAACCATTTGTAAGGTTGCTTGTTTTACTTCACCTAAGGCAATAAAGGCATTCATAATACCCCATACTGTACCAAACAAACCTATGTAGGGGCTAATTGAGCCAACGGTTGCTAAAAACGATAAGCTTGATTCTAGTTTTTCTATTTCACGAGAAAGCGCAACCCGCATTGAACGATGCGTGCCTTCCATAACAATGCCTGCACTTTGAAAGGTATTTTTTTTGTGGCGTGCAAACTCTTTGAAACCTGAGGTGAATAACGCTTCAATACCCGTTGGTTGACCACCGCGTGATGAAATTTCGTTATATAGCTTACTTAGGTCAACACCAGACCAAAAACGATGCTCAAATTTTTTGGCATTTGCTAAGGCGTCAGAGATGGCTTTTTTACGTTGAAAAATAATAGCCCACGACATAACCGACATAGCAACCAACGCTAGCATTACTAATTGCACAAGCAAACTGGCTTCTAGAATTAGATCTAAAAAATTAAGCCCTGATCCCACGTTAAACTCCTAAATAATTAAAAACATCAAATTGATTTATTTGAGTAAGGTAACTTTTTAATACATTAGCCACCATTAAAGTTCAGCTAGTGTATCTAGTGTATTTCCTGCTGACAACGATATTGCTGTGAATAGCCAACAAAAAACGTTAAAAAAATAATCTTACTACTTAACTCTTGTTTTACTGTATAAATAAATAACAATAAAGCTATCTATAAGCCTGCTTAATTTCACTAAAGAGTCACAAAAATACGCTGTTTATTCAAAATTAATGCATAAGCACTCATAAACACTACACGCTTACCTTAACGTAATAGTAAAACTAATACCGAACGTTTATATGTTAATACACATAAACAAAGCATTTCATTAACTTATAGAATTAATGGTTAATTAACATGCAACATTAAGTAAAAACAGAAAACCCTGCTATTAGTTTTTTTAATCTGAAAATATAAATTTTCTAGTTTGAACAAATTCTGCCGCTTCGGTATTATTCTCCTATACCGAGCTAGCGCATTAAATGAAAGCTATTTCATTGAATCCAGTTCTTCGTAATATGATTTATTTCGTATTACTTTTTTACTTCTTGGGGTATGACCTCAACAAGTAAAACGTAGTTCCCTAGATTACTTCCTTAAACTTGTTGTTTGCCCGCATTATTTGCGGGCTTTTTTTTGCCCGCAATTTGTAAAATTAGTTACACTCGGGCTCAATACCGTTACTGCAGGCGCACAATAGCCTGATATGTCTTAACGCTCAGTGAATTATTGGCAAAGTAAAATACGTCTAAATTTAGCCTTTGCTTATACTAAAAAACCACTGTCGTTAAAATGACAGTGGCTTTAGAAAAAGTCTCGTTATTCTGGTTATTTAATCTTTTTTAGGTAACAAGCCAAAATGGTGATACGCATTATCAGAGACAATTCGCCCTCGCGGCGTGCGCTGAATAAATCCTTGTTGAATTAAAAACGGTTCGATCACATCTTCTATGGTTTCTTTTTCTTCGCCTATTGCCGCGGCTAGGTTGTCAAGGCCAACAGGGCCACCCATAAACTTTTCGATGATGGCGAGTAAATATTTACGATCCATGTAATCAAAACCGCTTTTATCAACGTCAATCATGTCGAGGGCTTGTTGAGCTACCTCAGCATTAACCGTACCGTCTGACTTTACTTGGGTGTAATCGCGCACTCGACGCAATAATCGATTTGCAATACGTGGCGTACCGCGCGAACGTTTGGCTATTTCGGCGGCGCCATCGTCACACATTTCTAAACTAAGATAATGCGCTGAGCGCCCCACAATGTGTGATAAGTCTTCCACAGAGTAAAACTCTAAGCGTTGAACAATACCAAAACGGTCACGCAGTGGAGAAGTTAATGACCCCGCACGGGTAGTTGCACCAATTAAAGTAAATGCAGGTAAATCAAGCTTAATAGAGCGTGCTGCAGGCCCCTCACCTATCATTATATCGAGCTGGTAATCTTCCATTGCAGGGTAAAGTATTTCTTCTACTTGTGGGCTTAAGCGGTGAATTTCATCAATAAACAGTACATCACCTTCTTCAAGATTAGTAAGCAATGCAGCTAAATCGCCAGCTTTTTCGAGCACAGGGCCAGAGGTGGTTTTAATGTTTACATTTAATTCGTTGGCTACAATATTAGCAAGCGTTGTTTTACCTAAGCCTGGCGGGCCAAATATTAATAAATGATCCAACGCTTCACTGCGGCTACGCGCAGCTTCAATAAATATTTCCATTTGTTGCTTAACATGCGGCTGACCACGATAATCGGCCAGTAACTTAGGCCTAATAGCACGATCTATGGTGTCTTCATTGGTTTTTTCAGCAGCATCTATTAAGCGATCAGCTTCGATCATAATTTACTCACAGCATTGATTTCAAAGATTCTTTAATTAGAACCTCAGTCGACATATCGGGTTTGCTTACTGATTTTACTGCTTTTTGCGCTTGTGGCAATTTATAACCGAGCGCCACTAATGCCGAAACCGCATCATCGGCCGCATTATTAGCTATAGTTGCATCGCTCGCAGGCTCTATTACGGCGCTGTCGCTAAATGGGGTAAATAAGTCGTTGCCCCAATTTTTTAATCGGTCTTTCATTTCGAGCACTAAACGCTCGGCGGTTTTTTTACCTACCCCTGGCAGTTTAACCAAGGCCGTAGCGTCTTCATTATTTACGCAACTTACAAACTGCTGCGCCGACATACCCGACAAAATAGCTAAACCCAATTTAGGCCCTACACCATTGGCTTTTAACAGCTCTCGAAATAAGGCACGTTCGGTTTTATTATTAAAGCCAAACAATAACTGTGCGTCTTCGCGCACTACAAAGTGAGTGTACACAATGGCGTTGTCGCCTACTTTAGGCAAATCGTAAAAACAGGTCATTGGCATTTGTACTTCGTAGCCAACGCCGCTCACTTCTAATAGTATTTCTGGGGGCTGTTTTTCAACTAACACGCCGTTTAAGCGACCTATCATTGTTATTTCCTTAGACGTCCTCTAACGGTTTTGCTTGCGCTACCCGCTAGTTTTATTAAATTTTGTTCAGAGTGGGCATGGCAAATTGCAATTGCAAGCGCATCCGCCGCATCGGCTTGCGGCGTACTTGGCAGTTTAAGTATGTTTTTAACCATATGTTGAACTTGCGATTTATCTGCCCCACCGTTACCCACAACGGCTTGCTTTATTTGTCGTGCTGAGTATTCAAAAACCGGTAAGTCGGCCATAGAGGCACCGACAATCGCAGCACCACGGGCTTGACCTAGCTTTAAAGCAGAATCAGGGTTATGTGCCATAAATACTTTTTCTATAGCAAATGTTTCAGGCGAAAATTGCTCTATAAGTTGCGTAATGCCCTGGTAAATCATTTTAAGTCGGGTGGGAAAGTCATGATCGGCTAATTTAATACAGCCACTGCCTAAGTATGTAAACTTAGCACCTTGATGCGCAACCACACCGTAACCCGTTAAACGCGAGCCCGGATCGATCCCTAAAATTATGGCCAAACAGCACTCTCATTATTGTTATTTATTAATAGTGCTAATAATGCCAGAGCACTGTATAAATTACCAGTACAAAACAAAAATGCCTACTTAAAAAGTAGGCATTTAAACGCTATTTGGCCGCAAAGTTTACGCTAAAGCGCGCACTAAGCCTTGGGTATTTTGTTTAAGCGTACGGGCAATCATAAAATAGCCTAATCCTGCTACAAACACGCCGCCAGCAACGGGGCCTATAATCCATATGTTAGGATGCAGCTTACCCGCTAAATCAAACATTTGCTGCTGCACTATTAACAGTGCTATATCACTGAAAAATGCAGCCACCAGTCCGGCTAAACCGCCCAGTAATAAAAACTCATACAAGGTGGCATTTTTGATTAATCGGCTTTTAGCACCTAACGTACGCAGTATCACAATTTCTTGCATCCGCTCACCTAAGCTCGCTTGCACCTGCGATATAAGTACCAACGCGCCACACAACACCACTATAGCCAGTACAAAACCAATAGCTAACGACACTTGCTCAATAGTCGATTGAATTTGTTTAACAAAGTTGTCTACATCAATCGCTGTAATAGTGGGATATGCCCGCAATAACTGGCTAAAGTCACGCTTTTGCTCAGGCTCAATACGTACTGATGAAATATACGTGGCCGGAAAGCTGCTCAACACATCAGGGCTTAAAATAATGAAAAAGTTAGGTTTAAGCGTGGCCCAATTAACTTTACGTACACTGGTAATTTTAGCGTCGAACGACTGCGCACCAATTAAAAACGTGAGGGTATCGCCCATTTTCACATCAAGGCGCTTCATCATCGACTCTTCAAGTGAGGCCTCAGCTACTGCGTCATCGCCAAACCACTGGCCATCTATAATGTCATTTTGTGAAGGGACTTCGTCAAGCCAAGTTAAGTTAAGCTCGCGGCCAATGCCTGAGCGGGCTTCTTCGTCTTTTTTCTCGTTGTCTTGCAATGACACTTCACGTGCTACTGCTTCGCCATTTACTGCATTCACGCGGCCACGAATCGTTGGGTAAAACTCCGACACTTGAATGCCTTTTTGCGCTAAGTATTCATTTACCGGATCCAGCTCATTTTGCGTAATATTAACCAAAAAGGCATTAGGTGCATCGCTTGGTAACTGAGACTGCCAATCCGAAATAATGTCGTTTTTTAGCACAATTAAAAACAACAGTAATTTAATCGCTAGCGAAAAACTAATTAGCTGCACCGCATTAACGTTGGCGCGCTTTTGAATAGACGCAATAGCCAACGACCAGCTGTTACCTGGCTTTAAGCCAAGCTTTCGGCCCCCGCCAAATATTAATTTAGAAATTAAAAACAACACTAAAATAAGCGCAAGCGTTGAGGCAAATAAAATAAGGGTAATTTTAATATTGTTACTAAATAACCACATTAATAAAAATACCGTTAAGGCGCTAAGTCCTAAATGGATTTTACTTACCGCAAGGCGATCGCCTAAATTACGGCGAAGCACTCTAAGTGGTGGAATATCAAATAAGTCTAACAATGGCTTAATAGAAAACATAACCGCACAAATAACCCCTGTGCTAATCGCCACCAGCCAAGGTTTAAAACCAGCCATGGGCAGTTCAGTGCCCATACTTTCAGCTAAATAACCGGTAGCCACCTCTTGCAAGCCATAGCCAATAGCTAGGCCAACAACCACCGCCATAGTACACACCATTAATAAGTGCATAAGGTAAATTTTACGGATCATATCGCGGCTGCCACCTAAGGTTTTCATCATTGCGACTGGGTCGTATTGACGCTCACAATAACGTTTAGCTGACACCGCAATGGCTACAGCAGCTAAAATAATGCCCAGCAAACCTGCTAACAATAAAAAGCTTTCGGCTCTGTTTAAGCTATTTGAAATAGGAGACTGGCGGTCTTTAACACCATACCAATTTTGATTTTCTTTGAGTTGCGGCTTTAACCAATCGTAAAAACTGCTGATGTCGCTTTCATCACCTGCATATAACTGGCGGTAAAATACGCGACTGCCTGGCTGTATTACTTCGGTTTTTGCCACATCATCTATGTTTATGAGCACCCTGCGGCTACTAGAGAATACATTAAATGGTGCATCGGGTTCTTCTACAATCACCTTTTCAACATTAAATAACGCGGCGCCTAATTCAACTTGATCGCCTACGTTTATGTTTAAGCTATAAAAAACTGATTCACTTAACCATACATTACCAGGGCTTGGCGCACCGGGGGCAACCTCGGTTTGAGCATTTAAACCCGACTTAACTTTCAATTGGCCTTTAAGCGGGTAACTGTTTGATGCAGCCTTCACCGAGCTAAACTGCATTTGATCATTTGCAAACAGCATAGTGTCAAAGTACACCATTTGTGCAGTTTGTAAGTTTTGTTGTTCTGCTTTGGTTATAAAGGCGGTATCTATGGCGTGGTTGCTGGCAAGAACACGATCTGCCGCTATAAATGCACTGCTTTTTTGCGCAATACTTTGTGCAATTCGCTCAGTTACCATAGATAAAGTAAGCACGGTTAATACCGCCAGTGCAATGGCAGCACTTATTACGGTTAGTTCACCACGGCGAAACTCACGAGAAAATAATTTAAGCGCTAATTTAGCCCACATTTGCCATTTCCTCTGTTGAATTTTGTACCAGCTCCCCCGCCTCTATTTGAATAATGCGTTCACATTTTTGTGCTAAGGCTTCATCGTGAGTGACTAAAATGAGGGTTGTACCGTTTTGCTTATTTAAATCAAATAATAACGACTCAATCATATGGCCATTTTTGCTATCTAAGTTAGCTGATGGCTCATCGGCAAACAATATTTTTGGTGAACCAACAAATGCACGGGCAATCGCAACACGTTGTTGCTCACCACCAGATAACTGCGACGGGTAATGATCAACCCGATGGCTCAAGCCTACTTTTTCAAGCAAAGCGAGCGCCTGCTCTTTAGCGTCGTGTTCGCCAGCAAGCTCAGCAGGTAGCATCACGTTTTCAAGTGCAGTTAAACTTTGTACCAACATAAAAGACTGAAATACAAAGCCAACTTTTGCGGCTCTCAGTGCGGCCCGCGCTTCTTCATCTAATTCGTGCAGCGGCTCACCATCTAACATTACCTCGCCACTGCTGGCGGTATCAAGCCCTGCTAGCAAGCTCAATAATGTAGATTTACCAGAGCCCGACGTGCCCACTACGGCAACAGACTCGCCATGCTTGACATTAAAGCTGATGTCGCTGAGGATGGACAACTCACCTTCAAAGGTGGAAACCACTTTAGACAAACCATTTACTTGAATTATATTTAATTGAGAAAGCGCTGACATATGACTCATTCAATCCTACGTTGTGTATTCATTTTATTTTTAGTTATTAACCCGCTTACTGCGGCAGCTAACAACACGATTTTAATACTTGGTGACAGTTTAAGCGCAGCCTATGGCTTAAAACAAGAACAAGGCTGGGTGCAATTGTTACAAGATAAATACGATGCCGAGCAACGCAATATCAACTTAGTTAATGCCAGTATTAGTGGTGAAACCACTGGTGGCGCCCTGCGCAGACTTGATGCATTGCTTGAGCAATATCAACCAACTCATGTGCTCATAGAGCTTGGCGCTAATGACGGTCTACGCGGTTTTCCAGTTACTAAAATGCAAGACAACTTGACCGCTCTAATTGAAAAAAGCCAAGCAATAGATGCACAAACCGCGCTAATGGAAATTTATATTCCACCTAACTATGGCCCACGTTACAGTAAAATGTTCACCGATAGCTTTGCCAGTGTTAGCAAAGCCACAGGCTCGTATTTAATGCCGTTTTTTGTACTTAAAGTAGCAGGCAAAAGCGAGCTAATGCAAAACGATAACTTACACCCTAACAAAACTGCGCAACCAATACTACGAGATGAAATGTTTAACACGATCAACCAGTGGTTAAATAAAGAGTAAAGCCGTGTAAAACTTCTGGCGCAAGCGCTTAATATTAAACGCTTGCGCAATAAACATCCAAACAAACAAATGCTTATTGATTTTTTTAAAAATACACGTACTATTACAGTCGAAGTCGGTATGTGGCGCAGCTTGGTAGCGCACTGTCATGGGGTGTCAGGGGTCGCAGGTTCAAATCCTGCCATACCGACCATTTTTTCAATAACTTACCCCAATTCCTAATAAGTTATTTTCTACAAAAACACTTCGTGTAGCCAATCTGTAGCCACTCTATTATTTTTTATCAAAAATAACTTTTAGTACTTAGTGCGTACTGGTTGCGAATCTCCTTTTACGGTGTCTGAAAATACCCTAAATAAATCTGGTTACCTTTTTATACTCTTTTAAGCTGTTGCGTAGCCCCCACACACCCGAAAAGCCGTTTCTTTGTAGATACCTGAATTAGCTTTTGCGCGTCCAGCTATTACCCCTGCTTGTTTTTAAGTCATTGCTATTTAAGTAATTAACTAACAATTCATAACTTGGGTTTTTATATTTATGTGAACCACTCAGTACTAGCGCTAACGCTTTAAATATCTGCCTATCAATGTTAAGTTTATCAAATCATTTCATAAGTCCCCCTGCTTTGACTTTTTATTATACCCTTTTAAGCAAAGTTACAGGTAAGCAATGCCTATTTCAAAGAAGAGTAAGCACAGCTTTGTACTGGTAGGTTTAAATAGCTTGAAATTGGCTCATTCTTTTGTAACTCTGGTAAAACTGCAACTACTAAGGACGGTTATGTTTTTATCCGAAAATCAGCAATCAAAATCTTCAAGCACAAAACCCGAATGGACTTTAAACGACAACGGCCTAACAAATAACTTTACCGAAATAACTTATGAAATTAGCAAGCTCAGTTTTTCATTAGAAAAAGATGGTTACAAAGGTGTCGCATCAATATTTTATAACAATGATTTTATGTGTAATCTAACCACTATTTATAGTCAATCTGGTGTTTATAAAAAGTATCGAATCAAGGAAGGTACAGCAATAAACAATACTGCTAAAGATAACCTATTAGACATAAACAACAATAAAATAGGCCTATCTAGTGCTGTATTTAGCTTCAAATCAAGAGACTGTGGTATAGCTGGTTTGAGGACTGTTGAATGTGATTCCTCGTATGAAGTCCTTTTCTACGGTAAATATGTCACGAGTGTTTCTAAAGAAACAGCTCATAAAATAGAAACTACAAAAGACATATACCTAAAGAAAAAACTTTCGGCTTCGCAAGAAAAGAGTAATGACGAGAAAAATTTAAGCAAAATTAAAAAAAAGAAAAACGATCTTGCTGCAAGTAACTATAAAATTATTCGTACACCTAACGAAGTTATTCTTACCACTGAAACAGCATCAAATTTAAAGGTGGCCAAAAGGTTAGATGTAATAACTGCTGAATGCGCATATGGCATGAATATTTTCAAAGATATATTTGCAACTCTTAGTGATACTTTTGGGGGGCGAAATAAAAGCATACAAAACACGCTCAGAGATGCCCGTAAAACAGCTCTAGCGGAATTGAGAAAAGAGGCTTTTTCATTGGGTGCTAATGCGGTAATTGGTATCGATTTAGATTACAGTGAAATATCGGGTGGTGGTAAGTCTGGTATGTTGTTCATTGTGGTTTCAGGCACTGTGAATCGCCCCGAGTTCATCG
>NZ_PNCV01000054.1:0-14846 GCF_005886925.1 Pseudoalteromonas sp. S3260 | reverse complement strand
CCCCTAGGCAGAACCCAAAGGGCAGCGCCTGTTTGGCATTGATGCTGCGTTATCGCCTATTTATGGGGAATAACCACACCACATAGGCTCTGCCTTGCCTAAATACCAAACAGACTGCTGCAAATTTAACCTTGAAAGGTCAACAGACCCTAGATGAGTCATTTATTGTGAATGACTCTTTATAAAAACAATAGAGTGTTCAAGCATTTTAATAAATCAACACTTAATAATAAGCGTAGCCTTATTAACTTTTCTTGCTACTTACTAAACCTTAAAAATACAAACAATAGCCAGATGCAAATATCATACAGCGCAGTAAATACATAGTTTAGTCGCTAATGCGGTCGCTTTTAGTTTTAGCTAATTAGCCATAAGTTGTTTATGGCTATGGTTTATCAATTGCCGCTCACTAAACCAATGAAAGACAAAGGAGCTACCATGAAATATACATTAATAATTTTATGCTTAATTGCACTTGCAGGCTGCGATAGAGGCGTTGATTCTCCAAGGGGGTTTAGCTTACCAGAGGGAGATGCTGAAAAAGGTAAAGCCGTTTTTATTAAGTATGAGTGTTTGGCATGCCATACGCTTGCAGGTGTAGAAGATGACAGTATAAAAAAACATGACGATATTTCTATCAGACTAGGCGGAAATAAAACCAAAATAGTCACTTATGCTGAGTTAGTTACATCGGTTATTAACCCTTCGCACCGCTTTTCAAGGCCTTACAGAGCTGATGCTAGAACCCCCGATGGAGCATCTAAAATGACGGTATTTAACGATACCATGACCGTTTCTGAACTCACTGATTTAGTGACCTTTTTACAACCAAATTATAAACTTATTCCTTATCACAGAACGAAGTACTCAGATTACAAATAAATACTTATAAGTAAACATCAACAAAAAAGCCGTTATTAAACAACGGCTTTTTATTATAGATTATGTATAACCCTATTCAGCATTAACCATGTCTTCAAACTTCATACCGGTTAATTTAGTTAGTACTTTAATTACATAAACAAAAATACCAATGAGCATGAGCATAGACGGAATAGCAATTACCGGATAACTCAATAGCGTCATTTCACCAAGCTGTTCGTTAAATTCAACGGAACCTGCAGGGCTGGTAACAATCCATTTGGCAAGGATGTAATTCATCGTAGATGAAAACACAAAGGTCAGCGCTAAGAGGTAATTAGCATTGGTGATTTTTTGTTTAAAGCTTTGTGTATTGCCTCGTGCATCTAAGGCATCGTAAATAGTATCTAGCTTAAATAAAAGTGAGTTTAATAAAAGTTTGGCTAGCAGGGGTTTACCAAAAAAGCCCGACATCAGCACGGTAAAACCAATGATTGCCGGAATAGCTGCTTCTTTAATGGCTAACCACTCAACGTTTAGCTCAAACAAGGCAATACCACCGGTAAGCAAAGTACTTAAAAAGCCTAAAAGCGAGATGAAGTTTAATGAGCCCGCTTTTATAAAATCATAAATACCGTAACTAATAGGGAATATAAGCGCGACAATTAAACCAGCCACACTGCCTAAATATTCAGGGCCAGAAAACTTCATTAAAATGACTGAAGGTATGATGATATTAAATACTATTTCGATAAGCGGATTATTTTTTTTACGCTTATTTACGGCTTGATTATCACTGGTCATTTTTAATTCCAAAAAATATTACTGCTGCCATCAATTTTCTCCTTTGTGGAGTAAATAATGCTAAAGATTGCTTCATTGCATAATACCCGCAATGCGCTCGCTATTCTAGCATGGCACTTAGTCGTATTATTTTATTATGTAGCGCTTACTCTGCAGTAAAATAGGTATAAATTGAGACGTTAATTAAATCACTAGTCGTATTTTCAGCCCTCAAAGACTATATTAGAACTACAAAAAATAAATTAGTTTAAAGTCATGCTCAGTGGTAAGTATTTATCTACATCGTACTTTTGGTTATTTTTATTGGTGGTTTGTGTGCATCAAAAGGCCGCTGCCAAACAAATTATTGCTGTTGCCGAATTAAGTGGACTGTTTCAACACGCTGCTAATAATCAACACCAAGGGGTTTATCATGCGTTATTAACCAAAGCACTCGCAGATACAAAACTGAGTGATCAATATATAATTGAAGTCATGCCAATGAAACGCGCTAAGCTTGAGTTTTTAAAACAAACTGTTGCTTGCTATGCACCAGGTGAGGACACCTTTGATGGCTCAGAAGGAATGGCTTTACCTAAAAACATTTTACACAGCACACCTTTTAACAAAGCACTGATCAAAGTGGTTTCTAATAACCCAGAACGGATTATTTCAAACGTAGGCCAAATTAATAACAGCGATATTATTAGCATTGTTCGGGGGGTACCCAGTAGTCGTGAGTTAGATAAAATAAAAGAAAAAGCCAAAATAGTAATTGAAGTAAATAGCGAACTGGAAAGCTTACAACTTTTATTACTCGGGCGAGTAGACTTAATATTAGCGTTTTACCCCGATATTAACTTTGCTTATAAAGAGTTAAATATACACCCCCATCTACCCTATAGTAATAACTACTCACCGGTGAGCATTAACGATAATATTATTTGCCACCCAAGCTATAAAAAAGACTTTGAAAAAATAAACAAAAAAATTACCGAATATCTGCAAAACGGTGAAATAGAAATATTATTAAATGATTATTTTATTCATTAACCTCTATTTAAAGCCTGCATAGGGTTGCGCCATATAAAACTCCCTTTTACAGCTTGGAAAACCTTCTCGCTTGCTCTAGTATCTAGTTGTCTTAGCTCATAATTTGCATTTTAATGAAATCATTTCCGTCACTGTACTTTGCCAATTTATTTTTAATTATTGGTACCGGTTTACTTACTACCTATTTAGCGCTTTATTTAGGTAAACAAGGCACGTCTACGTTTTGGATAGGCTTAATGACCTCGTGTTATTACCTTGGCTTATTACTGGGTTCAAAACTTGGCTATCATCTTATTAAATCGGTGGGTCACATCAGAACCTTTGCAGCAAGTACTGCGGCGGTTACTGCCTGTGTGGCTGCTCACGGGGTGAGTGATAATCTTTATATATGGTTAGGCCTTAGGCTTTTTGTTGGCTTAGGTATGATGTGTAATTACATGGTGCTAGAAAGCTGGCTGAATGAACAGTCAGCCCCCGAATCCCGAGGTCGGGTATTCTCGTTTTATATGATCACTTCATACTTGGGCATGATTTTAGGGCAATTAGCGCTCGCACAATTTCCTGAGCTAGGTTATGCGCCGCTATTTTTAGTGTGCATGGCGTTAGCAATCGGCATTATTCCTATTTCTATCACCCGTAGAATTCACCCAAAACCCTTAAAACCCATAAAAATGAGCCTATTTGATTACGCTAAAAAAGTGCCACAATCGCTTACTGCGGTGCACTTTGCAGGCATTATTAATGGTAGCTTTTATGGTCTAGCACCTATTTTTGCCAAGTTATCAGGCTTTAACACCGCTGAAATTGCTATTTTCATGTCGCTAACTATTTTAGCCGGCCTGCTAGCCCAGTGGCCAATGGGCATGCTTTCTGACCGTATTCGCCGCAGTTTATTAATTCGTACTAATGCCATAGCTATAGGCATTGTGAGTTTGGCATTGTTTTTATTACCAAGCTCACAGTTAATTGCTTACATACTCACCTTTATATTTGGTTTGTTTGCCTTTACTTTATATCCGCTTTGTTCGGCACTGGCCAATTCGCGAGTTGAAGACGAAGAACGCGTAGGCGTGTCATCAGCGTTATTGGTTGCTTTTGGCGCCGGTGCGGCAATAGGCTCAACAGTTAACGCACAGATCATGAGCTACTTTGGTCACCAAGCATTGTATGCGTCTATTTCGCTATTAACCGTAACCATGTATTTATTACTCACGTTTATTAATTCTAAACAAAAAGTAGAACAGCCTGAACCCAGTGATTATGTGGTCGGTACGTCCGATGTAACTAACTCACCACTGGCTGCCACTATGGATCCGCGTATTGAAGAAACCACCGCACAAGATCAAATGTTGGTTGTGGATGATGAAGAAATAAATGATGCGTTTTTTGAACATCCCCAAGGGGAGCTGTTTAAAGATCTAGGAAACGAGCAAAAAAGTGCATAGCGCTTACGCTATGCACTAACAACAACTAATGAACGCTCAATAGCGCTTCACTTTCAGCCTCAATTAAATGAAGCGCCTCAAAAGTTAGCCAACAAAATTAGAGAAAATATCAATAATTTTTAAGCTAATAATAGCAATAACAAACACCTAACAATTAACGTTGTTTACAATTAAGCACAATAATAATTGCATATTAACCACTTTTTGTTTATAAATGATCTCGGAACGGATTCTTGAACAATGTCATAAGCTTATCAGTGTAAACACATCTCCAAGCGTTCGTTTAACTATATCCTCTACGAACATTGGAAAATTCATGTTAAAAAATAAAAAACATCTTGCAACAACTCTTATTGCTGCACTTGCAGCTGCTACTTTATCTGGTTGTGCTACAACATCTTCAAAAGCAATAGACACACCAACAGTAGCAACATACAACACCACTTACTCTGGCACCAAGAGTAAATTGGTTGTGGGTCAGTTTGTAAATCGCTCAAGTTTTCAAAATGGTATTTTTTCATCAGGCCAAGATCGTTTAGGTAGCCAAGCAAAAACAACCTTAATGAGCCACTTACAACAAACTAATCGTTTTAGTGTGCTAGACCGCGACAATATGCAAGCACTTGCAGAAGAAGCTAAATTAACGGGCGCAAAGCAAGTAATTAGCGGTGCAAAGTTTGTAGTAACTGGCGATGTAACTGAATTTGGCCGTAAAGCCATAGGTGATCGCCAATTATTCGGTTTATTAGGAAAAGGCAAGTCGCAAATTGCATACGCCAAAGTAACACTTAACATTGTTGATGTAACAACATCAGAAGTTATTTACTCAGTACAAGGTGCTGGTGAGTACAGCTTATCAGAGCGTGAAGTAGTTGGCTTTGGTAGCACAGCTTCATACGATGCAACATTAAACGGAAAAGTACTCGATTTAGCGATTCGTGAAGTGGTAAACAAGCTCGTTACTGGTCTTGAATCGGGTCAATGGGGTAGTAAAGCATGAAAAAGCTAATCGCTACCGCTATAGTATGCGTTGCGCTTACTGGATGTAATAACACCAAAGAACCTCTTTATTATTACGGTGACTACAACAGCGCCGTTTATGCTTATTTAAAAGCAGATGAAGTTTCGGTTGAAGAGCAAATAACCATTCTAGAGCAGGTTATTGCTGATGCAGCTAATAACAGTAAAGCAATAGCACCAGGGTTACATGCTCATTTAGGTATGCTGTATTTTGATACAGGCAATGCTGTGCAAGGTATTGCTCATTTTGAAACAGAAAAACAATTATTTCCTGAATCAGTTCAGTACATCGACTTTCTTCTAAAATCGGCAAAGGGTGCTTAATATGCGTTATTTAAAGCTAATCTCTATCGCAACATTATTAACAGCACTCGCAGGCTGTGTATCACCGCCACCGAGCCATGATTACAGTGCATTTAGACAAGCAGATCCTCATTCAATTCTTGTGTTGCCTCCTTTAAACAACACACCAGAAGTAATCGCGCCATATAGCGTAATGACACAAATGATGACTCCTATCGCTGAATCTGGTTTTTATGTATTTCCTGTTGCGGTTGTTGATCAAACCTTTAAAGGTAATGGCTTAACGGTTGCAAACGATATCCACCAAGTGCCCGTTAAAAAGCTACATGATATTTTTGGTGCTGATTCAGCCTTATATATCAACATTGAAGAATACGGTACTAGCTACGTCGTTATTTCAAGTGAAACAGCGGTCACTGTATCAGCAAAACTTGTTGATTTACGCACTGGCGAAGTCCTATGGCAGGATAAGGCAAGAGCATCGTCTGCTGAGCAACAAAACAACAACACTGGTGGTGGTTTAGTCGGAATGCTAGTTGTTGCAGCTATTAATCAAATTGCTGAAACAGTGAGTGATAAAGGCTTTGAAATTGCTGCAATTACTTCTAATCGTTTGCTTTCATCAGATACATACAATGGTTTATTGTATGGCCCACGCTCGCCAAACTACGGCCAGCCCGCGCTAAGTGAAAAGAAACAGTAGTTTGTAATTAAATATACAAAAGCCGAGTTAAATACTAACTCGGCTTTTTAATAAATTAAATTTTAAAACTATTTAACCCCTTTTCTATTTGCCAGCCGTTATAGCTCTGAAACAACATAATAAGTTAATTTGGAGCGGCTTATGCACACACTTGAATTCCCTAAAAACCCCATGTTCAAAACATCAACAGCTGTTATTGGCGGTGCTGCGATGACCTTTATCGCATTTGCCTTTATGCAATACTTAATTAGTGGCGAGCAAAGAGCGCCTATCAAATTGGGTGATGATATTACTGTTGAGATTTTTCAAGCACCAGAAGATAAACAAACCACGCATATTAAAAGAATACCGCCTCCACCCACACCTAAAATGCCGCCTAAAGCACCACCACGTGTAACACCTAGTAATGAGCCAATAACAGCAATAAGCACAGCACCACCCATAGTAATTGACAGACTTGGTGACGATATGAAGCAAACACTGACCCGCCCTACGGGAGATGCTTCACCCATTGTGCGTATAAATCCTAAATACCCAACTAGCGCAGCACGTGATGGCATAGAAGGCTGGGTACAACTGAGCTTTAGTATTTCGCCCACAGGTGAAGTCATTGATGCCACAGTAGTAAATGCCGAACCAAAACGCATATTTGATCGCGAAGCACTTCGCGCTATTAAACGCTGGAAATATCGTCCAAAAATAATTGAAGGTGTGGCACAATTACAAACAGGTCAAACCGTACAGCTTGATTTTAAATTAGACAGTTCGCAGTAAAGGAATAAGCGCCTATGCTACTCAGTATTAAGTCATGGTTATTTGAAGTGCCAAGCAAAGACTGCATGGCGCGGTATGCAAAAAGTGGCGACAACCGCTACTTAGAGCAGCTTATTTCCCTATACAGTAACGACTTATACCACTATCTTGTTATGCAATCTAATACGCATTTAGCATACGACGTAAGCCAACAAACCTGGCTAAAAGTAATCGAAAAACGCCACCTTTACCAAGCGCAAACCACGCCAAAAGCGTGGTTATTTAAACTCGCGCGCAACACATTAGTAGACGAATACCGCAAACAGCAGCGCTTTGTAGAGCTTGACGAAAACACCCACCTACCCGCGCAGCAAAATGAGCAAGGTAATAACAATAGTATTAGCAATATAAATTACCAAGCGTTCGATAGCGCACTCAAGCAACTGAGCTTTGTGCAACGCGAAGCCATTACCTTACAACAAGAAGGCTTTAGCCTTGCCGACATAGAGCTTATAACGCAAAGCAACCATGAGAGCGTAAAAACAAGGCTGCGCTATGCCAAGCAAAACCTTAAACGTTTATTAGGAGCAAACAATGAACAAGCCTGATGAGCAGTTTGATCAAAAGCTCACTCAACACTACAAAGAGCGAAAAGCACGCACTACACTCAGCGCTTCCCAGCAAAAAGCGTTACTTAATAATGCCAGCCATAAAAAGCCCTCAAGGCTTAGTTTTACGCTACAGTTAACCAGCCTTGCCTGCGCACTGGGCGTATTCGCATTTATTGTGTTTGATAGTAACGAGGGCATTAACTACGCACCTAAAACGGTGCTTAACAGCTCATTTAAAACTATAGACATTCACGACTATTCAATTATTAAAACCCACGAAATAAACCCATCGGGCAGTTACACAAGCGCCATTACCGAGCAAAAACACGCACTCGACACTCAACATGCTAATAGCTTGCGCTTACACCAACAACGCCACATAGAATACGGTACGCTCGTAAAGGTTGATAACGACTGGTACATAGCCAGCTGTAATGACGAGGTACTGGTACAAATTAAGCAGTCGCTCTTAAGTGATTTAAAGGGAAGGCACGCAGTGGAAAGTAATATAAATACCGGTGATATGCTCGCTATGGCGCATAACGGTAAAGGGCAGATTATTGCGCTTAAACATGCGGGAACTGGAGTTAGGCAGTGTGGGGTTTAGATTACAATGAGTTTATTCATCTGAATCTATTTTCTAGCATAGGTATACCAAGGGTTCGAGAAGATTAAAAAGTTTAATTTGTGTAAAATAAAGGAAAACAGAATAAAGTATGAATAAGCCAAAGGAAAACTATGGATAATTTTAAACACTACCGTAAACGCCCGACGCGCTAGTAAGCTAAGCGCCTACAAAACAGTGTATATACTTGGCTTTAAAGCGGTGAAATATATTGGCGATACGTTGGGTTTCGTGTCACTCAACCCAACCTACGTCACTAATATCTTATAAATCAGCGTTAATGACTACTGCTTTAAAAGTCGTTGTTCTGGATTGTGTAAGTATTTTAAGCCGATGGTCACTATACGTGTATGTACCATTGTTATAACGCGTAGTTGAACATTACCAATAACCACAATTGAGCCTTTACTGATTTCTCCTGAGAGCTTTTGGTTGATCACTTCTTCCAAGCTTATGCCCTCTGGCGCGTCTATTTTCATGTGATATGAGTAAAATATATCGCCTACTAGCGTAACCCCTTTCACTTTAAGTTCGTTGCGCGCTAAGTGACTGTCTTGGTGGTTTGTTTTATCGGTTGCTGTAAAAACTAAATCAACAAAAGGTCTGTTAGCGGGTTTTAGAACAACAAATAAATGATCGTTTGGTTTTAACTTAGTAGAGCCGCGTGGCGGTATGATTGAAGGCCCTCGTGTGATCATGGCTACAACTACACTTTCTGGCAGTGCAGCATGTGACAAACTGCGCCCAGAAACCCGAGAAACATCACTTAACGTGTACTCTACAATTTCTATATCAATATCGTTTAGGGCAGTAATTTCGAGCGTTGCAGCTGCTAAATCGGGTGGCGGCTCTATTAAACTTAACTTTTTAGCCATCCAAGACATAGTTGAGCCTTGCAACGTGGCCGAGATTAACACCACGAAAAAAACCACATTAAAAATAAGCTCCGCCCCTGAAAGGCCAAACAACAGTGGGAATATAGCTAAAATGATCGGCACTGAGCCCCTTAGCCCCACCCAAGATACAAATAATGTTTCACGATTATTAAAGCCAAATAATTTTAAAATTGGCGCTACCGCTAGTGGGCGAGCAACAAAAATAAGTGCCAGTGCAATCAGTAACCCTTCTAGCCATACATCAACCAACGACGAGGGATTAATTAAAAGCCCTAACACAACAAACATGGTTATTTGCCCAAGCCACGCTAAACCATCGTGAAACAGAAAAATACCGCGTTTATATACAAATTTACTGTTGCCTAAAATAACGCCGGTTATAAATACAGCTAAAAAGCCACTGCCGCCAAGCGTTGCAGAAAGGCCAAAAGAAAGCAGCCCAAATGCGGTTACCATTACTAAATACAAACCTGATGCATTTAATTTTATTCGATTAATAAACCACACCGACACCTTACCAATTAAAAACCCACAAACGGCGCCTACGCCCATTTGCTGGGCAAATAACTGCAGTAAACCCAGCCCTATTGGCATGTCGTTCACTAGCATTTCGAGCAAACCAACCGTTAAAAAAATAGCCATTGGATCGTTCGAGGCACTTTCTATTTCAAGGGTTGATTTAAGCTTTTTATTTAAGTGAATACCGGCGCTACGTAAAAGTGCAAATACGGCAGCGGCATCTGTAGAGCCCACAATAGCGCCCAGCAAAACGCCTTGTAATACGGGTAAGTCTAAAATATAAGTGGCGACAAGGCCGGTAATTACAGCCGTTAAAAGCACCCCGACCGTTGCTAAAGCCGACGCGGGTTTCCACACTTGTTTAATAGAGCTGGTTGGCGTTTGTAGCCCACCATCAAATAGAATAATAGCCAGTGCTAACGTGCCTAGAGCATGCGCAGCCTCTGCGTTATCGAATGATATACCGGCAATACCGTCTTCACCTGCAAGCATGCCCACCAGTAAAAATAGCACCAGCACGGGTAGGCCAACGCGCGCAGATAGCTTGCTCGAAATAACCCCTAGTAAAATTAAAATGGCACTAACAAGAATGATATTATCTATTACAAACATCGTGTGGGTTTACAGCCTTGTATAAGTTAAAAAGTAAGAATTATAGCTATTAAAAAGCTTAAAGCTCATACCATACAATAACCTAAAAAATATAAATACGGGTACTTAACTGCATATTTAAAACAAAAAAGCCTGCGATTAAGCAGGCCTTTTTGTATTTAAACGAGCAAATTTTATAACACTATTATGCTTGTTACTAAGTACGCTATAAACGTCAGTGCGCCGCCAAATAACGCATACGGTAGCTGCGTTTTAACGTGGGTGAGTAAATCACAACCCGAGGCGATGGCTGATACTGCGCTGGTGTCGGATATAGGGGAACAATGATCGCCAAATATCCCGCCGCCTAAAATAGCGCCTACCACCAGCGATGGCGGTAAACCAAGCGCTTGAATAAGCGGCACACCAATGGGGATGAGTATGGCAAATGTGCCCCACGAGGTGCCTGTAGTAAACGACATAACCGCACCTGTTAAAAACAGCACTGGCACAATTAGATATATTGGTAAGTAATCGCCAACCAAAGATGCGACAAACACGCCTGTACCTAGCTCTTTTAAGCTTGCACCCAGTGTAAGCGACAACAGCACTATGGCCACTAACGGCATTAATTCGCCCATGCCTTTAAAGCCGGTATCAACAAGTTGGTGATGGGTAAATTGGCGCGAACTAATCATTAAACAATAGGCTACAACAATAGCTAAAACCGTGGCGTACAATACTGATTTTGAACCGCTGCCCTCGGCAAGTACGCCGTTACCGGTATAAAACATAAAGCCAACCATACTAACAATTAACGTTAACAGTGGCACTAGCATAAAGCGTGCTTTAGAGCCTTTTACTTCTTCTTTTAGCTCGGTTGTTTGTAGCTCTAGTTTTTGTTCAGCTACTTTCATTGGGCCATGTACTTTATCAAAGGCAATGGTATAAAAAACAATAACCAAGGTGATTATGGCGTAAAAGTTATAGCCTACACTGCCCCACAATACCGATACCGCCGACTCGCCTAATTCGTAATTACCTAGCAAGCCCAGTACGAATGCACCCCAGCCGTTTAGTAATATTAAAATACACACAGGGGCGCTGGTGCTATCGATTATGTAGGCTAAACGCGCGCGGCTCATTTTAAATTTGTCGAACAGACCGCGAGATAAAATACCCGAGGTAAGCACACTTAAGTTTGACTCTATAAATACCGCTACGCCGGTAAACATAGTTAAAAAGCCTACTTGGCGCTTACTTTTAGCAACACCTTTGTTCATTAGCAAATTAACGGTAGCAGCAACACCGCCAGACTCGCGAATATAGGCCAGTAATGCGCCTATTAAAATACTAAATATGAGTATACGGGTATTACCGGGGGAACTTGCTACCGAAATAATGCGCTCTATGGTATTTAAAAATGTATTAAATACGCTATTTCCTTCGCCCTGAATGGCCAGTAAGAACTCTGATGAAGCCACTGCCACCAAAAGAGCCATAATCACTTCTTTACGCCAAAACACGATAGCAATGGCAATCAGTGGCGGTAAAATAGAATACCAATGCATAAACAAACCTTATTTATTTTTATAATGACGACGCTTTACTTAACTTAATAGATATAAGCACTTAAGTCACTTACTAACGCTTATTGATTTAATAATGCCTCATAAACAAGCGACACAATAGAGCCGTATTGCGCTGTTTCAAAATTTTTCCCTACGAATTGATAGCGCTTTTCAGTGCCTTTAATAGGAGTATGCCGCGCATTAGTGAGTAAAATAATGGCCAAATCGTAAGCCGGATCAATCACGGTGACTGTGCCTGTCCACCCTGTGTGGCCATAGGCCTGAGCGCTGGCATAAGGGCCAAAGTGCCAACGCCGCGCTTGGTTATTTCCAGCAAGACGAAAGCCTAACCCGTAGGTTTCATCACTGCTTTGTGGCGTTAAAAATTGCGCTAAGCTACTGGCGTTAAAAATTTGCGTATCGCCATAACCACCTTTGTTAAGTAGCACTTGGCACAGCACAGCTAAATCGGGAGCGTTACTAAATAATCCCGCATGGCCTGCAACACCATCGAGCGAATAATAAGCACGTTCGTCATGCACCTGCCCTTGCAGTACATTGGTGCGAATATTATCAAAATGAATACGCCCATCTCGAGTATTACCGCTAAGCTCCGTGGCAGCAAACTGCTGACGATTAAAACCTTTTTTAAGCGGATTAAATAAGGTGTTATTGAGTTTTAAAGGCGCGTAAATATGCTGCTCTAGGTATTCATCGAGTGGTTGGCCGCTAATTCGCTCAATTAAAACCCCTAAAATCATGTAATCAATATCAGAGTAAACATGCGGCGCTGTAGGTTCAGCGGTTAATGGCACACTTGTTAATAATAGCTGTTTAGTGGTTTCGCTTGTTTGTGAGAAAAACGCATCGCCGTAAGCCGTGTCTTTTCGATGAAAATCAAACACTGGCGGATAACCGGCACTATGAGTTAGTAAGTCTTTTACTTGGCGGTGCTCTCGGCCGCCTCCCTGATACTCTTTTAGGTATGAATGCACCGTATGATTTATGTTTAACTGCCCCTCGCTGACCAACTTCATTAATGCAAAGTTAGTAGCAAATATTTTAGTGTTTGAGGCTAAGTCAAATAAGGTATTGGTTTGCATAGGCTCTGGGCGCAGTAGCATTAAATCACTTTGCTGATATTGTTTTGCATCGCCATACGCGGTTAATTTTAATACCTTACCCGCTTTAACAACCGCTAATACCGCTCCTGGAAAGCCTGCTTTTATATCGTTTTCAATTAAGGTATCAACTTGGCTAAAGTCGATTTCTTTTGTGGCGGTATTTTCTAAGGTAGCAAATGCAAAGCGCAGGGTTAAACTGCCGCCAGCAGGTTGAATATTCTCTACCTTAAAGGTGTTCACGCCGTTATGCGTATAGTGCCCTAAATTAAAGTCGTACTCGGTGTTAGCGCGTAAAGGCTCATTAAGTGAGATCTTTTTATTATTGATGTATATATCGGCGCTAACCGCACTGACATTTTGTAGCAATAGTTGTCCACGGCCCCGGTAGGCTTTAAAAGTGCCGCGGTTATTTACATATTCTCTGCTGCTGGGATTTGGCTCAGGAAAGGTAGCAATCACCTGCGCATGAGCGAGGCTTTGTATTTGATTAGGAATAAACGGGCGCTGAGATTTAATTGCACTGCTTGCGCCACTGCAACCGGTAATAATAAAGCAAAGCGCAATTGTCAGCGCGTTAAAAAAAGTACGCTTTGCTAACACGGAAAAATTTAAATACACACCCATTCCTTTATTGGTAGAGTAAATAAGGCGCTCTTTGCTGTTTAAATTGCTCAAGCCCCGCTTGCCAGCTTTGTTTAATTTCCTCAGCTGAGTGCCCTGCTTCTATGGCGAGTCTTAATTTATCAGTTCCTGCGAGTTTATCCATAAAGTCGGCACGTTCAAAAAACGGCTGTTTAGCCTGTGTAAGCTGCTGGTAAGCATTAATTAAATAATTTAAGTTTAAGCCAGTGGTATCACTATGGCGTAAATCAATCCCTTTCACTAGCTGGTCTTTAAATTTAGGATTAAGCGCTGCGCCTTTTATTGAACGCGGGGTAAAACTAAATTCTCCAAGCGCCACCGGCGAGTAACCTATGACCTGAAAGGCAAAGTCAGTTCCCCTACCTATGCTAATAGAAGTGGCTTCAAAAAAGCAAAGTGATGGATAAAGCGCAATTGATTGATCGTTGGGTAAATTAGGGCTTGGCTTTACCGGCAAACTGTATGGCGTTGTGCGGGTGTAGCCTGCAACAGGGATCACGTTTAGCTTTAAATCACGAGCCTGATTGATCCACCCCTCACCTTTGATCATTTTAGCAAGCTCGCCTACCGTCATACCATGCAATACAGGGATTGGGTGCATACCCACAAACGATTTAAATTCTGGTTCTAATAATGGGCCGTCAACATAAGCAATATTTGGGTTTGGTCTATCGAGTACTATAAATTCAACACCTTGCTCTGCCGCGGCCTCCATCATGTAATGCATAGAGCTTATGTAGGTATAAAAACGTACGCCCACGTCTTGAATATCAAAAATAATTACATCTACATTTTGCAATGACTCGGGGGTTGGTTTTTTGTTTTTACCGTAAATAGAAATAAGCGCAATACCGGTTTTGCTATCAACGGCGTTTTGTACATGAGCACCGGCATCGTGATCGCCTCGAAAGCCATGCTCAGGTGCAAAAATTTTAGTGATGTTGATGTTTTTAGCCAGCAAGCTATCAACTAAATGCCTTTGCCCCACAAGAGAGGTTTGGTTAACCACCAGCCCTACACGTTTGTTTTTTAACTGGGGTGCATACAAAGCAAATTGCTCTGCACCTACGGCGATTGCATGTTTAGTCTCATTTGCATGTGTAGCAACGGTAAAAAGTGCACTTAGTATAAAAAAGAAGGTAAAAAACACGGTTTTAAACATACAGCAAGATCCTTTTAAACAAGGCATTTAAAATAACACAGCTAAGTTTAAAGAGCAGCTTAGGTTTTAAGAATTAGCGGTCAGCGGTCAGCGGTCAGCGGTCAGATGAGAACACTGCGGAGCTCGCGGCACCGGCTATGAGGTCGTATGCCGTCTGCTGGATGAAATATTAAAGGGGGTGGGG